>CACYDF010000074.1 GCA_902773085.1 uncultured Erysipelotrichaceae bacterium | reverse complement strand
CCAAATAGTCTTACCCCCTTTCCTACCCCTTGCAACCGAAATATAAAGGAAAACACTTTAGTATTTCCCTCCTACTATTTATTTGCCCAAATGAGATATATTTTTTTAATTTATTTGTATTATTTGTTAGTTTTGAAACAAACAGTCTAAACCTTTTATTATCAAAATAGAAAAATATCATTAATAATGATAAAATTATTATGAGGACTTTTATATGAGTAAAATAAATAAAGCTGTTATACCTGCTGCCGGATTTGGAACAAGATTTTTACCAATAACTAAATCTTTTCCAAAAGAGATGTTACCAATAATTGATATTCCTAATATTCAGCACTTAGTTAAAGAAGCTGTTTTATCAGGAATTAAAGATATTTTAATTATTATTTCTAAAAGTAAAATGGAGATAGTTGATTATTTTAAAGATAATAATTCTCTATACGACTTTTTAGAAAAAAGCGGAAAGAAAGAAGAAGTTAAGATGTTAAAAAAGATTACTTCAATGGCTAATATTTCTTTTGCATATCAAAAAGCACCAAAGGGTCTTGGTGATGCTATTTTATGTGCAGAAGAATTTGCATCTAATCAACCTTTTGCAGTTCTTCTTGGTGATGATTTAGTTGATTATGATACTATTCCTGCTACAAAAGAATTAATAGAAACATATCAAGAAACTAAATCAACTATAGTAGGTTGTAAAGAAATAGATGAAAAAGACTTACATAAATTTGGAGTCGTTAAACCAAAAGATAAAATTTCATATCCATATTTTGAAATATGTGACTTTGTTGAAAAACCAAAAGATATTTCTCTTGCTCCTTCTAAAGTTGCTTCACTTGGAAGATATGTTCTTACTCCTGATATCTTCCCTGCTTTAAAAAAGACAAAGAAAGGAGTTGGAGGAGAGATTCAACTTACTGATGCAATTAAGTCATTAATTGAAACTAAAAAAGTATTTGTTAGATTATTTTCAGGTAAAAGATATGATATAGGATCAAAATTTGGATATATCCAAGCTATTATTGATTGCGCATTAAAAAGAGATGAACTAAAAGAAGAAGTTATCTCTTATATGAAAGAAATAGTAAAATAATTAAGTATGCAAAAATTAATAGCAATGAATGGAATGAGACCAACTGGTCCTCTTCACCTTGGTCACTACACTAGCGCATTAAAACTAACACTAGGGTTACAAAACTCTTCTACTTGTAAAGAAATCTATTTAATGATTGCTGATGATCAGGCATTAACTGATAATTATGGAAATCCTGCAAAAGTCAGTGATAATGTTTTAGAAGTAGCTCTTGATTATCTTTCTTGTGGAATAGATCCAAATAAAGTCAGCCTTGTTTTACAATCTCAAATTCCTGCCTTAAAAGAAATGGCTTTTTATTTTCTAGACTTAGTATCTTTATCAAGACTAGAAAGAAATCCAACTGTTAAAGCTGAATTAAAACAAAAAGAATTTAGAAATAATATCCCAGTTGGTTTTTTATCATATCCAATTTCTCAAGCAGCTGATATTATTGCTTTTAATTCTGATATTGTTCCAGTTGGTGAAGATCAAGCCCCAATGGTTGAACAAACAAATGAAATAGTCCATAAATTTAATTATTTATATGGTAATGGAAAAGAAGTTATTCATCCTTGCAAAATTATGTTACCTAGTAAAAAAGAGTCTTTACGACTTCCTGGTCTTGATGGAAAAAGTAAAATGTCTAAATCATTAAATAATTGTATTTATTTAAAAGATTCACCAGATGTGATAAAAACTAAAATTATGTCGATGTATACTGATCCACTTCATTTAAAGGTTGAAGATCCAGGTCATACTAAGAATAATCCTGTCTTTATTTATTTAGAAGCATTTGCTAGTGATTCTCACTTTAAAAAATATTATCCTGAATTTAATTCTTTAAAAGAACTTAAAAAAGCATATGAAAAAGGTGGAATTGGAGATGTCAAAATCAAAAGATTCCTTCTTGATGTTATTTTAGAAACTTTATCTCCTATTCAAGAAAAAAGAAAAGAACTAGAAAAGAATATTCCATATGTATATAAAGTTTTAGAAGAAGGAACAAAAAAAGCAAATAAAGTTGCAAATACTACTTTAAAAAGAATTAAAGAAGCTATTGGTTTAGAATATTTCAATAATTCTTCTTTAATTGAGTATCAAATTAAAAAATATCAATAATGGATTACTACCATTTTGTTTCTCTTTTAGAAAGTAAAAAGGATGATAAACTTGCTTCTTTTTCTAAAAAGTTGTCAAATAGTGACTATCTTTTTTATGGAATTAAAATTCCTGAGCTAAGAAAAATAATTAAAGATATTAAACAAGATAAAGAATTAGATTTAAAAGTATTTATTCTTGGTAATTATTTTGAAATAGATTTTATCTATTTTGGTTTATCATTAATTAAAATTAATGATATTGATATGCAGTTATCTTTTATTCAAAAAGAAATACATAAAGCAAAATCGTGGATGGTTACTGATTCAGTTCCTTCTTTTATTTCAAAATATGACTTTGATACTTACTTTTCTTTCTTTTTAAAAACATATAATTCTAAAGAAGAATATGAAAGAAGAATAAGTTATGTTTTAGGGTTGAAATTATCTAAAGAAAAAGAAATTCTTTCAATTCTTGAATATATGAATAAAGAAGATACATATATAGTTGAAATGGCTAAAGCTTGGCTTCTTGCTACTATTGCAATAACATATCCTAAGGAAGTTTATGATTTTGTTTCAAAGATTAAATCATCTTTACTAAAAAGAAAAACGATATCAAAAATTATTGAATCATTTCGAATTAGTGACTTAGTAAAAAACGGTTTTAAAAAGTTAAGACATTAGACCCCTTTTATATAGTAGTCTTGACTAGAATTTAAAAAAGATTCAATTTCTTTTTTAATTTCAGAATCAAGAGAAGATAATCTTCCTTTTTCTTTAATAAATGGATCAATATATCTTTTCTTTGCAAAAACTTTAATATATGATTCATCTTCTTTATTTATAGAAGTGATAACTCTTTTATATGAAATAAGTTCTTTGTACTCACTATATAAAGAACTTTTTTTTATTTTATTAATTAATTCTTTTTCTTTTAAATATAAATCTTTTTCACTAATTATTTTTTCTTTTAATCCTTTTTTTATAATTAAAGATAGTTTTTCCATTGTAAATCTATCTTCATCAGATACATATATTTTCGAATTCTTTAATGCATTGAGAGTAAAAAGTTTTGCTTTTTCAACACTAGAAAAAGAAAGTTCATCTTCACCTCTTTCATTTTTACAAATAACAATATCGTTATATATGTTTGATATTTCTTTAGTAGATAAAAAATGGAAATTATAAAAATTAGATAAAGTATATTCAAGTCTATCTGAAGAAAGATGAGGTGTATCATTATCAGCAATAGGATATTTGTGATAATTTGATATATCATCAATCTTAATATTTAGTTTATTTAAATTAGAAACAATAATTTCATCATTTTTTATAAACTCTTCTGTTTTATTTTCACTATATTCTTGTTTTAAGTAATCACTATATACAAAATCAATGACATGAGAAAAGCAACCTGTTGATATATCATGAAATAAACCAGAAAGAGACTGAGTAATATTGTTTGTAAATTTATATATAATTTTTGCAACATTGATTGAATGAGTCAGTCTTGAATATTTCTTAAGCTTTGAAAAAAAGGGGAAAGAAGTATAAGTTAGTCCACAGTGCATACTAATATCAGAAAGTCTTTTTAGCGACTTAGATTTCAAAAAGGGATTTATAAAATCTATTTTATTAGGATAGAAAATTTTGCTTATATTATTCATGTTTTTTACCAATTAAATAACGGACTTTCTTATTCATATCAATATAATAATCTACTTTATATTTAGGATTATATTTTAAAAAGATATTTTTTATTTTTTCGTAATTAGTTTCTTCTAGTTCTATAAATACAATGCCTTTATTATTTAAATATGAATCAATATCTTTAAATATTTTTTCATATTCTTCTAATCCATTATATTTTGCAAATAAAGCAATTTTTGGTTCATATTTTAATTCTTTTGTTTTTTTAGAGTTAGGAACATAGGGAGGATTAGAAATAATATAGTCATATTTATGTTTTACTTTTTTAAAATAATTTGAAATAAAATAATTTACTTCTAAATTATTTCTTTTTGCATTTAATTTTGAAATATTAACAGCCTTTGATGAAATGTCGACTCCTTCAACAATTGAAAGAGGGAATTCTTTTTTAATAAGTAAAGATATAATTCCAGATCCTGAACCAAGATCTAGAATTCTTTTTAAATTAAAATCATAATTCTTTATTATGTAGTTATAGATAAATTCAATTGTTTCACTTCGAGGAATTAAAACATGTTTATCAACATATAAATCTAATGAATGAGTTTTATATGATTTAGTTATATATGAAATAGGATAATTATCTTTAATAAGTTTATAATACTTATTAAATTTTTTTTCATCAATTATCTTTTCTCCATTTACTCCAATTAAATTAAAATCAAAATCAAATAAAGAAAATAAATCTTTGATTTCACTAAGTTCAATTTTTTCTTCTTTTAATAAATAAAGAGCTTGGTTATATGTCATTATGAATTTAGTTCTTTATTCATTTCTTTTGTTTGTTCATTTAATAAGTCAATTTGATTGGCTTCTATTAAAGCAGAAACAAGTTCGTCTAAGTCACCATCAATTACTTTTTGTAAATTTAAACTAGACCAGTTAATTCGATGATCGGTGACTCTATTTTGAGGATAATTATATGTTCGTATCCTTTCATTTCTTTCGCCAGTACCAATTTTGAGTCTTCTTTCTCCACCAGTTCTTTCTTCTTCTTCAGCATCATGTTTTGCTTGTAACTTAGCTTGAAGCATCTGCATACAAGTTTCTTTATTTGCCATTTGATCTCTTTCAACTTGGCATGAAACAACAATTCCAGATGGGATATGAGTAATTCTAACAGCTGATTCTGTTTTATTTACATTTTGACCACCTGCTCCAGAAGAATGCATTGTTTCTATTTCTAAATCTGCAGGATTAATCTTTATATCAATATGTTCAACTTCTGGCATTACTAGAACAGTTGCAGTTGATGTTTGAATTCTTCCATTTGCTTCAGTTACTGGTACTCTTTGGACTCTATGAGCTCCACTTTCAAATTTAAGTTTTGAATATACACCTTTTCCTATTATTTTAAAAGATACAAGAGAAAATCCACCTAAAGGAGTTGGATCAGAATTTAAAAGTTGAATCTTCCATCCTTTTTTATCAACATATCGAGAATACATTCTAAATAAGTCACCAGCAAAGATATTGGCTTCATCTCCTCCAGCTGCTCCTCTAATTTCCATAATGATATTCTTAGAGTCATTTTCATCTTTTGGTAATAATTCAATTTTAATTTTATTTCTTAATTCTTCAATTAATTTGTTGGATTCTGAAATAGTAGTTTTTGCCATTTCTTTAATTTCAATATCATTTTCTTTTAATAATTCTTCAGCATCTTCTTTATCACTTTCAATTTTAGTTAATTTATCAAATAAAATAACAGCTGGTTCAAGTGAACTTCTTTCTTTAGAAAGTTTAGTTATAACATCTATTTCTGCTTTACCTTCTATTAAAACCTTATCAATTTCTTCGATTCTTTTTTTCATGGCCTTAAGCCGTTCAATCATGTAGTCCATAAGTAATTATTTTTTAACTATAATAGTTTATCACAATATACAAAAAAAGCCATTGCACACTAGAGAATACCTTATGGCTGCTAGGTTCCCCTCCTGACCAGTTTCGATTTCACCAGTCGCAATGGTGAATATATTATATATTTAATAATCAATAAAAACAAATTTAATTGTTAATTTTAGAAACAAATAATAATTAATACTATAGTTAATTAGACTTGCAGTAATTAAAAATAAAATAACATATTACAAAAGTCATACAGTAAATAGATATTAAATATTTATAGAAAAGAGTTATAATTTTTTTATGGCTTTAGATAATAAATCACTTGAGATTATTGTGGATGAATTAGAAAAAGAAATAGTAGGATCTTTTTTAACTAAACCCTTATATTTAGGAAATAAGTTCTTTGCATTTTCTTATACTTCTAGTGATAATGACAATAGATCAAAACATGGAAATTTAGTTTTTTCACTTGATTCTACTTTACCTTTGATTACATATACAAATAAAAGGATTAATTCACTAAATAATGATACTTCTTTTTTTTCGTCACTAAAAAAGATAAGTTACTCAAGAGTTATTTCAATTTCAAAAACTAGAGGAGAAAGGATTGTTACTATTTCTCTTAAACCAAGTGAATTTGATTTGAGTGAAGTTAATTCTTCTTATGATTTTGTTCTTGAACTTTTTGCAAACCATCCTAATTGTTATATAGTTGCTTATCCTAGTGGAAAAATTATTTCTTTATATAAAGAATATACGAATATTGAAAAAGGAATCTTTGTAGTTAAAAACTCTATTTTCTCCCCACAAAGAGAAAAAGAAATACCTTCTTCTTTTTCTTCTTTTGAAGAAGCTATGCCATATTTAACGAATAATTTATATCGTCAAATATCTCTACAATCTAATAATGATATCAATAAATTTAATTCTATATATAGAAAGATAAATGATAGTAAACAACTTTATTTATACGGAAAAGAAATTTTACCTTATAGTTTCAATATTGATGATATTAAAAAGATTAAGTCAAGTGATATATACGATTTTATTATAGAAGGAAGTTTAAATAAAGATAATCAAAAGAAAGAGCAAGATTTATTTTTAATTCTTAATAAATTAATTAAAACAAGTGAAAAGAAAATATCTAATTTTATTTCAGATTTAAAGAAAGCAAATTCCAATCTCATTTATAAAGAATATGGACAACTTATTTATATGTATCAAGGGGAAATAAAGAAAGGTAGTAAAGAATTAAAAACTGATAAATATATAATACCTCTTGATAAGAATCTTGATGCACCTAATAATGCAAATAAATATTTTAGAAAATATCAAAAAGCAAAAACAGCTATCGAAGTATTAAATGGCCTTATTGAAAAAAGCAAAGAAGAAAATGCTTATTTTAAAAGAAAAATAATTGAACTAGAAGATGGGTCAAATAGAGATATTGAAGAATTAAAGAGTGAACTTCTTTCACTTGGTTATATCAAAAGAGAAAGAAATAAAAAACATATTCAAAAAGTTAGTAAAGGTAAAAAGTTTATTCCTCATTTTATTTTAGGAAATGATTATAAACTAGGCTATGGGATGAATGGACTTCAAAACGAAGAATTAACATTTAATATGGCAAAAGATAATGATTTATTTTTCCACGTTAAAGACTATCCAGGTGCTCATGTAATTCTTTTTGGAAGGCAAGATGATGAAACACTTCTTCTTGGATGTGAACTATCCTTATATCTTTCACATTTAACTAGTGGAGAAGTAATGGTTACTAAAAAAAAGAATGTTAAAAAAAATTCTTCTAAAATAGGATTAGTTAAAATTAAATCTTATAATTCTTACACTATTAAGAATATTAGAAATACATCGCTATCTTTATTTGAAAATAGCAAGAATAATTAGATTTAAATATGCTTATTCTAATTGACTTTTATATATATATTTTATATATTATTTAAGTGTTTATTTATAACTAAATTATTTTAGTGTGCAAAATGATAAATTAAAATTTGGTTGGAGGCAAACTTATGGATAAAGTCAAAGGAGAAAAATCATTCGATAACACAAAAAAGAAATTAAAAGCTAATTTAGCTAGTGTTGGTGAATGGTTTAAGCAAGCAGCTTGGTTACAAGTTGTTTTAATTGTCGGTGTTATTTTTGCTTTACTTCTTTCTATTCCAAGTATAGTTAAATGCTCTCAAGACTTAAGTGAAGACTCCAAATTTTTTAAAGATAGCACAATTCCTTTTTCTCGTTTATTAGATGAAGATGGAAAATATGCAAAAGGTAATAGCGGTTTAGTTGGTAATGCTAACTTAAATGGAACTGAATCTTATTCTGAAGATTTAGAAGGTTTTGTAGTTCTTTTTTACAATATTGATGATGAAACCTTTATGGGTGAACAACAAAAGTATTTTGAAGATGGTTTAAAATTTTTACAAAAGAATAATGAAAAAATTGGAAAGAATATTAAGTTCTTTTCCGTTGATGTCAGTTGGAATCCAAATTGGAAAAGTGGCGATACAAATGATTATTCTTCAACTGGTAATTATGTTAATGAAACAAAAAATTCAAGTTCAAAAAGTCAAAGAATATCACTTCAACAACAAAAAGATTATTTAAAAGATGCTATCCTTCCAACATATATTGCTCAAATCAATGGTAGTGGAAAATATGGTGTTAATGATAAATATATTTCAGAAGAAGTAAAAGTTTCTGATTTACAAAATTCAGATTTTACTTCTGATTATGCTGGAAACAATGCTTCAGTTTCTTATCATACTATTCCAACTTGTTTTGTAACTTATATCAAACAAAAAGGTGAAAATAAATACGATATTAATAAACCTGATAAAGTTAGATTTAAACAAAGCTTATCTTTAAGTAGTGAATCAGATGCTGCTAAAGAAATAATGGATTTATTTAATTTTAAGATTAATTCATCACAAAATATTAACTAATGCCAAAAGACAATAAAGACGAATATAAAAAACAATTAAAAAAAGTTTTTATTAACAAAGAGATTTTTTATAAAGTCCATGTTTCTAAAATTACTTCTTTTATAGATAAAGTTAAAAAAGTTATTTTATTTGATTATTATCAATTTGAAGAAAATATAAATTTTGATTTTTTATATGATGAAATAATTAATGAACTAAGAATTATTACATCATCTTTAAAACTTCCTTGTTTTGAAGAAGACTTTTTAAAAAGTCTTGTTGATATAAGAAAATTATTAGATTCTTCAATTAAATCAATATATGATGGAGATCCAGCTGCAACTAGTTATGCAGAAATAGTTCTTTCATATCCCGGATTTAAGGCTATTTTTTATTATAGACTTGCTCATTTTTTCTATGAACGTAAATTATTTTCTATCGCAAGAATTATTTCTGAAGAAGCACATTTTAAAACTGGAATTGATATTAATCCTGGAGCAGTAATTGGTAAGAACTTTTTTATTGACCATGGGACAGGAATCGTCATTGGAGAAACATCTATTATTGGAGATAATGTAAAACTATACCAAGGAGTAACTTTAGGTGCCTTATCTTTAAAAGATGGGCGTAAATTAAAAAATACTAAAAGACATCCAACAATCAAAGATAATGTCACTATTTATTCAAATGCTTCTATTTTTGGTGGAGATACAATTATTGGAAATAATTGTACGATTGGATCAAATATCTATTTAACTAAATCTTTAGAAGATAATACAGTTATTTATTTTTCAGAAGAAGGAATTAAAACATTTAAGAAAAGCTAAATAGTTTTCAAAAACGTAATTAACTTTTCATTATTGTTGAAGTTATTATTGAAGAAACACATTTTGAAAAGTTCTTTTTTTAATATTCCTATTTCACGATTTCTTTTCTTAGTGTAGTTAATAATATCTTCTCCAGTTACTGCTAAATCATCAATAAAGATTAGATAGTTATTTTTCTTTCTTGTAAGATATTCGTTTTTAACTGAATTTATTGCACGGTGTTTTTCACTATTAATTTGATTTAAACCTTTATTAAAAGTAAAGAGATTATCTAAATCAGTATTGTCAAATCCTAAGTCATTTATTAAATGGAATAGATTACTTGCTTTATCAAGTGGGTAAGAATATTCATATGCTTTTAATAGTTTTTTTATACGCTGAGTAGAAACATTTGAAAAGATAAATTTTGACATCAACTTAGTTGCAACAGTCATATTATCTATATTATTTATTGTTCCTATAATAATAAAAAGTAATGCATAATTAGCAATAAGATTTTTTTGTTTTACTAAATCAGGAGTATATCCTTTATTAACTAGTTTAATTAATTCTTTATAATTAGAAAAAACTACATATTTATCAAAAAGAGTATCAAGAATTGTTGAACTTGCTAAGTTATTTATTACAAGTGGATTAGAAAGAAGTATTTTATCAAGTTCATCTTTGACTCTTTCAATTGCTACATAGTTTAACCTATCAATATATTTTAAAGCAGTAGAATGAGTACTTTCATCTATTTTAAAATTACATTTGGCTTTAAAACGAAACATCCTCAATATTCTTAAAGGATCATCTTTAAAACAGCGATGAGGATTATATGCTCTGATAATCTTTTTATTAATATCACTTACTCCACCAGTAACATCAATTATTCCTTTTCCATTAAAAGCTAAAGAATTAATTGTAAAATCACGTAGTTTTAAATCTTCTTCAAGTCTATCTTTATCAAGTCCTCTAAAACAAGTAACTTCAATATAGTTATGATTAAGAACTATTCCAACAGTTTCATGTTTTATCCCTTGAGTATTTGTTTTAAGTTTTTTTTCTTTACAAAGAGATAGGATTTCATCATATGGCATATTAGTAGCAAGATCATAATCAGAAGATTTAATCTTTAATAAAAAATCCCTGATAGCTCCACCAACAAGATATGCTTCATAGCCTTTCTTTTGAATTAATGAGATAAGTTTTACTATATATGGAGGTAAATTCATTTTTTCTCCTTTAATCTTTTTAATACTGGTAGTGGGACTAAAGATGAAACATCTTGACCTTGGAAAAAGATTTCTTTAATGTTACTAGATGAAACAAATGTTTGTTCTTTATTTGACATTAAATAAATCATTTCTAAATCAGGAGAAAGAAACTTATTTATTTCATGAATTTGAAATTCATTTTCAAAATCTGTAACTGCTCTTAGTCCCCTAATTAAAACTTTTGATTCTATCTTTTTTGCAATATCAACAACAAGGCCAGTTGTTTTCATTACTTCAATATGTTTATTATTTTTAAAAGTTTCTTTAATCATTGCTTCTCTTTCTTCTAAAGAAAAAAGATAATTATTTTTATTAGAATTATTTGCAACTAAAACAACAATCTTATTAAAGATTTTATTTGCTCGAAGAATGATATCAACATGCCCGTTTGTTAATGGGTCAAATGATCCTGGATAAATTGCAATATTATTCACCTCTATCTCCTAAAAAATAATATAGTCCAACATATTTTCTACCATAATTATATTCTTTTAATAAAAAATTAGAAACAGATTTGTTTTTAAAATCTTGTTCAGAAACTATTACTGCATTTTCATTAAGCATATTATTTTCGTATAAATAAGAAATTATAGAATCATTAATTTTGAAGTGATATGGTGGATCTAAAAAGACTAAATCAAATTTAATATCTTTGTATTTTTTTAAAAATAAGCGATAATCTAGACAAGAAAGATTGTAGGTTGATTCGGCATCATTTAACTGCTTGACATTCTTTTCTAATAATTTAAAAGTTGTTTTATCTTTTTCATTTAGATAACTTATTTTTCCTCCTCTAGAAATAGTTTCAATTCCATAAGCACCACTACCTGCAAATAAATCAAGAGAAATAGTATTAATACATTTATCTTTCAATGCTGAAAAAATTGCCTGTCTTACTTTATCCATTGTAGGGCGAGTGACTTTTGGATTAGGTAGAAAAAGATATCTTCCTTTATATTTACCTGAAATAATTCTAATCATAAATAAACCTTTTTATAGATATTTTCATTCAAGATAGAAAGTATATCTCTTATTTGTTTTTGATATGAATAATATTCTTTTACAATATCAAAAGAATTAATTTCATCATGTATTTTTTTAGCATCAATGAGTATTTCTTTTTTACTTCTATCTGAAGAATATGTATCATATAACTTATCTCTTTTTTTTGCTAAAGAAATAATCTTGGAATCTTTTGATATTTGTAAATCTAATTCTTGATACTTTAAATAAATATCACTTTCTTTTAGTGAAGAGATAAATTCATCAATTAAATTAACAAATTCTACATATTTCATACTTAGATATTTTATAATAATTAAGGTTGTTAATAATTAAATTATGAAAGATTTTAAGATTTATCCTGATACTCATCCTTATTTAAGATGTAAATGTGAAGAAGTTTCTTCTCCTTTTCCTAATGAGATTAAGAATACATTACTAGATATGATTGAATATCTTAAACTTTCTCAAGATAATGAATATGCTATAAAACATAATATTAGACCTGGAGTTGGATTATCAGCTAATCAGATTGGAATTACAAAAAGATTTTTTGCAATGTATCTTCTTGATTCTGATAAAGAATATAAATATGGATTAATTAATCCTAAGATTATTTCTACTTCAGTTACTAAAGCATATCTTCCTAGTGGTGAAGGCTGTCTATCTGTTATTACTCCTCATCCAGGAATTGTTTATAGATATTTCAAAATAAAGATGGCAGGATTTGATGTTGTTACAAATAAAGAAGTTACTTTATCTTTACAAGGCTATCCTGCTATTGTTGCTCAACACGAATATGATCATTTAAACGGGCTTCTTTTTTACGATCGAATCAATAAAGATAATCCTCTATATATTGACCCTGATGCAGTTGAAGTTTAAAAATATAAACTAGTAACATCAGATTTTTAAATAAATAACAAATCCTTTTTGCTATACTAATAATATGCTTGGCGAGATTAAAGAAAAACTAAAAGAATCATGTATTGCTATATTACCAATGGTTATTTTAATCATTGTTATTAATTATGCTTTCCTTATTCCTAAAAATAGCTCAATCGAAGCTAATAATTCTACCTTTGGTCCTGTCATTCTTTCTTTAATTATTGCTACAATTCCTCTTTTAATTGGTACAACTTTATTTAGTATTGGGGCTGAAAAGTCAGTTGCAAAAATTGGTGAACTAGTTGGAAATGTTTTAACTAAAAGGAAAAGTATACGTCTTCTACTTGCCGTTTCATTTATGATGGGCTTTTTAGCAACTATGGCTGAGCCTGATTTATCAGTTCTTTCATCAAGAATTTCACCTTCTGGTCCTGATTGGATGTTAATAGTTGTTGGTGCAATTGGTGTAGGTGTATTTATGGTTATGGGAATACTAAGAGTTGCATATAATAAAAAATTAAGATATTGGTTTCCACTTGGTTATGGAATAGTCTTTACTTTAGTTTTATTAATCGACCAATCATTTTTATCAATTGTTTTTGATGCAGGTGGAGTTACAACAGGTGTTGTTACTGTTCCATTTATCTTATCTCTAGGTATGGGGGTTGCTAGAGTTACGTCTAAAAATGATGCAGATGATGATTCATTTGGCTTTTCTGGTTTATGTACTCTAGGTACAGTTCTATTTATTACTATTTATGCAGTAATACTATCTAAAACTGGATTAATAACAAACATTCAAAATGATCTTGCAACAAAGTTTAATTATAATAAAGGAACTGATCAAATAATGAACTTGCTTGATTCATATCCAGAGATGGGATTATTATATTTACATAATTTTTTCCATTCTCTTAGAAATGTTGCTATATCAATGGCACCGATTGTTCTTTTCTTTATTATCTTTAATCTTTTCGTAAAGATTAAGGGAAGAAGTTTATATTCTATATATATTGGTTTTGCTTTTACTTATATAGGACTAGTTTTATTCTTCCTCGGTGCTGAATCAGGTTTTATGCCTGTAGCAATATCACTTGGTAAATTCTTCGGTAGTGCTGCAAAAGATGATTTATTATTGTTCTTAATTGTTGGTATGATTACAGGCTTTATCTCTATGCTTGCTGAACCTGCAGTTGGAGTCCTTGCTAAAAACGTATCAGAAGTAAGTCGTGGTGCTATATCAAAAAAACTAGTCATTATATCTTTATGTATTGCTTCAGCTTTTTCTATAATGTTAAATATCATTCGAATTAGATATAACATTCCAATTGCTAATTTTTTAGTTCCACTAATAATTATTGCAATATTATTATCTTTATTTTCAAAAGATATGTATATTGGTATTGCAATTGATTCTGCTGGTGTTGCAACAGGTACTATGGCATCTTGTTTCTTCCTCCCTTTATCAATAGGATATGTTTCTGCATATTATAGAAATGAGACTAACTTTGGCTCATATGTAATGGCTAATGGATTTGGTATTATTGGAATTATGTCAATTATGCCAATAATTACCATGGAACTAATTGGTGCCTTTGGAGTAGTTAAAGAAATGCTTAATCAAAGAAATCTTCTTGCAAAATATATTGAAGAAGATGACAATCAAATTGTTCATCTTCCTTTATCAAATTCAGAGGTAAGTAATGGCTAAGGAAGTAAAAAAGAGTTTTGATCAAAAAGAAAAAATAGAAGCTTTAGCTTTATATTTTGTTATTGTTAATAGAGATCAATCTCGTTATTTTATAGAAAAGTTTAATGAACTAGGAATAAGTATGAATATTATTTTATATGGATATTCTTCTCCACCAGTTGATATAGCATCTCTTCTTGGTCCTGATATGTTAAAAAAAGATATTATTCTTTCTTTTTGTAAACAATCTGAAATTGAAAAAGTTCATTCAATTATTGAAGAAAGATTTAAAATATCTAAATTATCTAAAGGAATTGCTTTTGCAGTACCAATTGATTCAATCTCTGGTGTTATTGTATATAAGTTTTTAGTTGATTATTATCGAGGTAAGTAAAATGGGGAAAAGTTTAATTATTACAGTTGTTAACAAAGGGAATCATGATTTAGTATTAATTGCTGCAAGAAATGCAGGTGCAAAAGGTGGTACTATAACTACTGCAAGAGGAACTCAAAATCCTGAGGTTGCAAGAAGATATGGTATTAATATTCAACCTGAAAAAGAAATGATCTATATG
>CACYDF010000073.1 GCA_902773085.1 uncultured Erysipelotrichaceae bacterium | reverse complement strand
CCAAATAGTCTTACCCCCTTTCCTACCCCTTGCAACCGAAATATAAAGGAAAACACTTTAGTATTTCCCTCCTACTATTTATTTGCCTAACATTGACAATTTTTTTAATAATATTGATTTAAATATTTCCGTGCAAAAAAGAAATTGAAATATACCTACTGCTATGATATATTATTTCTTGCAGGTTTTTACTACCTGTAGTAACCATAAATGTGGATCTTGTTGACTAGTCCTCTATATCTAAATATTTATCGATATATTGGGTTGACATCTCGAAGCATTTAGAAGAATAACAAAAGGAGGCTCAAATGAGCGAAGAAGAAAAAAAAGTAGTTGAGGAAGAAAAACCTCAATCAGTTATGGCAAGCACAAGTCATAACCCTAATGACCCTGTCGTCTGTGCAAAACAATTATTAGATGCTGGATGTCACTTTGGACATCGAGTAAGTAGATGGAATCCTAAGATGAGAGAATACATCTATGGAAAAAGAAACAATCTACACATTATTGACCTTGATAAAACAGTAGTCAAGTTACAAGAAGCCTATGTTGCATTAAGAGATATTGTATTAAAGAACGGAAAGGTTCTTTTTGTTGGAACTAAGCCATATGCTCAAAAATCAATTGAAGAAGAAGCAAAAAGATCAGGATCTTTTTATGTTAACAAAAGATGGCTTGGTGGAACATTAACTAATTTTAGAAACATCTACAAGAGAATTGCTCTTTTGAAAGAAATTGAAATGAATGAGCAAACAGGTGTTTATGATGTTTTACCAAAAAAAGAAGTAATTGAAAAAATGAAATTAAAAGCTAAGTTATCTGCTAACTTAGAAGGTATAAAAGAAATAAGAACTATTCCACAAGCAATAGTTATTATTGATCCAAAAGCTGAACATAATGCTATTAGAGAAGCACGTTCATTAAAAGTACCTATTTTTGCTTTAGGTGACACTAATACCGATCCTGATGAAATTGATTATTTAATTCCATGTAATGATGACGGTGAAGATGCAATTAGAATTGTTGTAGGTCTTCTTGCTGATGCTGTTGTTGAAGGAAAAGGTGGCGAACCATTCTATGCTTATAAAGGTGTTACTAAAGAAAATGGAATGAACGAAATTTTAAGAACAGTTGATTCAGCTGAACAATTAAAATCTATTAAAGCAAAGTTAAGAAATGATGCTCTTGCCAGTAAAAAGTCTTCATCAAAGGGTGGAAATCCAAAGAGAGGAAAATATAAAAAGGATAACCGATATTATGAAGAAAAAAATGAAGGTGAATTCTTAGGTGAGCAAAAAGCTGAAGTCAGCGAAGATCAGGAAGCTCCAGCTGAAGAAGCCGAAACTCAAAGTGAGGAATAATTAAATGGCTGAAGAAAATGTAAGTTTAAGTTTAATTAAAGAAGTTAGAGAAAGAACAGGTGCTGGCTTAATGGATTGTAAAAAAGCACTTGTTGAAAATAATCTTGATGTATCTAAATCAATAGATTGGTTAAGAGAAAAAGGCATTGCTAAAGTAGCAAAGAAAGCTGAAACTAGAATTGCAGCTGAAGGAAGTACAACAGTTATTGTTGAAGGTAACAAGGCTGTTTTACTTGAAATCAACTGTGAAACTGATTTCGTTGCTGCCAATGATATTTTCAAAGAACTTGTTAGTAAAGTTGCTAAATTAGTTCTTGATAATGAACCAAAGACAAAAGAAGAAGCAATGGAATTAAAAGGGAAAGACGGTAAGAGTGTTTCTGATTATTTTCTCGATGCTGGAATTAAGTTTGGTGAAAAACTTGATTTTAGAAGATTTGTAATTGTTAAAAAGAATACTAATCAAATTTTTGGTGAATATGTTCACCTTGGTGGAAGAATTTCTTCATTAGCAGTTATTGAAGGTGGAGATAGTGAAGTTGCAAAGGGAGTTGTTTTAAATGTATGTTCATTAAATCCTACTTATATTACTAAAGAAGATATTCCTGAAGCAGAGATTGAAAAAGAAATGGCTATCCAACTTGAAGCAAGTAAGAACGATCCTTCATTTAGCAAGAAACCAGAAGATATCCAAAAGAAGATTATTCGTGGTAGAGTTGAAAAAACATTTAATGAATCAGTCCTTACTGAAGGAGCATATATTCTTGACGACTCTTTAACTATTGGCCAACTCCTTAATCAAAAGAAGGCAAAAGTTATTTCAACTTATAGATACGAAGTTGGTGAAGGAATTGAAAAACGACAAGATGATTTTGCTGCAGAAGTTGCTGCCCAAGCAAATATGGCAAAAAAATAAATTATTGGCACCTAATTGGTGCCTTTTTTATTACAATAATATAGAGGTACAAAAATGAATAAAATTAAAAGGATTGTATTGAAAATATCTGGTGAAGCACTAGAAGATAAAACAAATCATGAAGCATATAGTGAAGCAGTCTTGAATAACTTAGTTAAAGTTATTCAAAAAGTTCATTCACAAAATGTTCAAGTAGGAATAGTTGTTGGTGGTGGAAATATTTATCGAGGCAAAGAATCATCTAAAATTGGCCTAGATAATACCTCTGGTGATTATATGGGTATGATAGCTACGGTAATGAATGGACTAGCATTAAAAGGTTTATTTGAAAAAAATGGTCTAGAAGCAGAGATATTATCTTCACTACAAGTTTCAAAATGCACAAAAGAGTTTACTGTTGAAAAAGTTAATAAATATTTAAATAACAAAAAGATTGTTATTTTTACTGGCGGAATAGGTCATCCGTGTTTTACTACTGATACATGTGCTGCTTTACGTGCAAGAGAAATTAAAGCTGATTGCTTACTTATGGCAAAAAATGGTGTCGATGGTGTATATACTTCAGACCCAAAAGTAGATAGGAATGCAAAGTTTATTTCAAAGTTAACATATTCTGAAATACTAAATAGTAAATTAGGAGTAATTGACTCAACAGCTGCATCACTCCTTAATGAAACAAATATTGCCACTTATATTTTTAACATCGATGATCCTAAGAATATCTTAAAAATTATAAATGGAGAAAAAGTAGGAACTGTTGTAACTAAGTAGTATTACTTATAATTTCATTAATTAATCTTTCTTTATGAATATTACCAAGTGAACTAGTATTTGGATTAGAAATAATTAGTTCACTTTTTTCATTTTCATTAAACAAATATGTTCCATTACTTCCACTAATTAATATGTAATTTGGTAGAAGCAAAACAGTACTTATATTAGATAAAATTTTGAGATTTACAAGTAGTTCAGTTGTACTAAAATCAAATAGTTTGAACCTTGGTTTTTTAAGCAAAATATTATTAGAAAGTGATACTAAATATTTGTTTTTATATACACCAGTTGAATAACAAATATCAGAGTCAAAAATTATGCTAATATCATCTTCTAGTTTCAGATTTAAGACATCTTCAGGGCTACGATATTTCATAATAAAACTGTCATTATTAATAAGAGAAAATTCATCATATAATTCATATTTAGAATTTAGTAAATAAACTTTTTTAAAATCTTGGATTAATAACCTTTTTGGACTATCTAAACTAATACAATTTTTAATATTTAATATATCAGTATTCAGTGATATATTCCCTATATATGAAAAGTTTAAATCGTAATAAGATATTTTGTTATTATTAATTAAATAATAATGACTAAAGACTTTGCTTTTTCTTATAGATATAAATTTGTTTTCAAAACTAGTAACAGATATAAGATTAAACAAAGGAATAGAAAGCCTAATCATTTTGGATTTGCTTTTATCTTTATTATCAGAGTATATAATAATCACTTCTTTCCTATTGATAGAAGTTGTTAATGACAAAATATGGCCATAATTATTAGTAAAATTAGTTAAAGTAGCGACGTGTTCTTTCTTAATTAAATCAAAACATAACAGTTCATCATTTCTATTTAGACAAATTAAAAACCTTTCATCATATGTAACAAGAATTTCTATAATTGCTTGGAAATTTACAAATGAAAATAGTAGGGTATTATCTTTCAAGTTATAAATATCTATACCATCTTCATTAGCTAGATAGTAGTATTTACTACTTTGTTCTCCACAGATATAACTGTGTCTTGATAGTTCTTTAATTAATGACAAATTCATAATGATATTTCTCCTTTTCACTCTTTACTTTATGAACAATAAGGAGTAATTTTTTGGACATTATGAACTATTTTATTTTGATTTAATTTTATCTATTTTATCTACTAAATTTAAACCCATTTCTTTGGCGAATTTTACTGCTTCATAATTTGCACCTTTATCAGATATTTGAGATGGATGATGTGCATCTAGTCCTAAGACACATTTAGCGTTTGGATACTTCTTAACAATTGAAAAGAAATCATTAGTTGGATATATCCATCTTGTAGTAGTTCCAATTCTTTTTTTTCCGTTTCTAATTCCAGCAACATTAATCTCTAATGGCACATCATAAGCAATACAAGTTTCAATAATTTCTCTAGATATTTTTTTACAATCATTATCAAAATTTTGAATTGAATACATGAAGTAATCAGGATGAGCAAAGATGCTAAAAAGTCCTGATGATATTGCAGTTATAGCAAGTTCTTTATATAAGTAAAGTTGTGACGGATTTGTAATTCGTCTAAATGAACAATAGATTTCTTGATTGTCATTCATTGCAGAATGATTTCCTAAAATAAGATAATCAACAACTTTATTATTTACTAGTTCTTTATAGTATGGCAAATAGTAAAGGAATGATTCTGCTTCAAATCCAAAATAGATATTTATTTGTTCTTTATATTTTTTTCTCAGCGATTCAATCGAGGCTTTGTAATTATCAAAAAGAGAATAATCTCCTCTTAGTCCTGGTTCAGAAAAACCTGGTAACATAATATGATCAGAAAAGCCAAGATTCCTTATTCCGATTGATAAAGCATCTAAAACATATTCTTCATCTTTTCCAGAAGCATGACCGCAACGATAAGTGTGAGTATGATAATTACTTGTTAACATTCTCTTCTACCTTATAACCAGTTTTATTTATTGCTTCTACTATTTTATTCTTTTTTACGCCAATATTGTAATAAAATGCAGTTTTTGTTTGTAAATCAACATTGATGTTTTTAATCCCTTTTACTTTTTTTAATGCGCGAGTAATCTTATCGACACAATTAGAACACATCATATCAGGTATATACATAGATTCATTAACTTCTTTTTTAGTATCTCTACTTTTTAAATGAAGATTAGAATTAATATTTTTAAAATTATATAGATTTAATCTTAGTGCGTTAAGTGATACACAAACACTTGATAAAGCCATTGCAGCTGCTCCCATCCATGGTCTAAGTTTATTTAATCCAACGCTAGAAAAAACTCCTGCAGCAATAGGAATCATTACTAAATTATAAAAGAAAGCCCAGAATAGATTCTCCTTAATATTTTTTACTACTTGTCGTGAAATATTAATAGCATAGTTAACACCAAGAAGTGATGAAGAAGTTAAAACAACACTTCCAGCATCTAGAGCAATATCACTACCTGAATTAAGAGCAATACCAACATCTGCTTTCTGAATAGATGGGGCATCATTTATTCCATCGCCAACCATAATGACCTTTCCTTCTTTTTGAAGTGATGCAATTATTTCTTGTTTTTGTTGAGGAAGAACTTCACCATAATATTTTTCAATTTGACATTTTAATGCAATATTTTTAACAACAAGATTATTATCTCCAGAAAGAATAACTGGGACTAGTCCTTGTCTTTTTAACCAAGAAATAGATTTGATACTATCTTCTTTTATCTCATCAGCTAAAGATATTAACCCAAGAAGTTTTTTACCATCTGAAAAAAGAATAATCTGTTTTCCTTGTAAGATGATTTCTTCGATGACTTTCTTTTCTTTTGAATAGTTAATTTTTAAATCAGAAATAAGTCTTTCATTTCCACCATAATATGTTTTGTTATTAATTACTCCTTTAATTCCTTTTCCAATTATTTCATTATTTTCTTTTGAAGGGAGTAATTTAACTTTCTTTTCTTTTGCATAATTACAAATAGATTTAGCAAGTGGATGATTAGAATTATTTTCAAGAGTATAGGCAATTGATAGTAGTTCATCTTTGCTTGTTGCATTAAAAGTTAAAATATCTTGGATAAATGGTTGACCTTTTGTTATTGTTCCAGTCTTATCTAGGACTACATATTTACATCGCCCTGTTTCTTCCATACTGGCTGCATTTTTAAATAAGATTCCATTTTTTGCAGATAGTCCACTACCTACCATAATAGCAACTGGAGTAGCAAGACCAAGAGCACATGGGCAAGAAATAACAAGGACAGAAACACCTCTTTCAATAGCATAAGTTAAAGCAGTCGTATCCATATTTAAAGATGAAACAAAATTATTTCCAAGAAGGAGCCAAAATAGGAATACAACAAAAGAAACAGAAATAATAAAAGGAACAAAGAAGAAAGAAACTTTATCTACTATTTCACTAGTCTTTGTTTTAGTTATAGATGCTTCTTCAACTAGTTTTATCATTTGGGCAATAATCGTATTAGTTGAATCTTTAGTTACTTTGCAGGTGATGTTTCCTTGGATGTTGATGGTTCCGCAGTAGACTAAATCATCTTCTTTTTTATCAACAGGAATAGATTCACCAGTTAAGAGTTTTTCATCAATTGAAGTAGTGCCTTTAATTATCTTTCCATCAAGAGGAATTCCTTCTCCTGGTTTAACAATAAAAGATTGACCAACTTCTACTTTACTAACTTCGACATCAATTATTTTATTTCCATCAAGAAGGTGAACGATTTTTGGAGATAAATCCATTAAGGATTTAATCGCATTAGTTGTTTTACCTTTTGTATATGATTCTAAAGTTTTTCCAATTGTAATTAAGGTAGGAACCATTCCAGCAGTTTCAAAGCAGAGGTTCATTGAATATAGATGAATAAGAGAATCGTTACCTTGATAATATGCCATTATAAAAAGAAGTACTAAAGAATAAATAAAACTTACTCCACTTCCAAGAGATACCAAGCTGTCCATTGTCGGAGAAAGTTTAATAAGAGACATAGTTCCATTAATAAAGAAACGATAGTTAATAATCATTATTGATAGAGATAGGACAAGTTCAATTAAACCTATTATTAATGGATAGTGATGGAGACTACCAAGAGGCCAAGAAAGCATATGGCCCATTGAAATATAAAATAAAGGGATTAAAAGAATGATTGAAGAGATAAGAATTATAAGATTGTTCTTTGTTTGTTCATCTTTGTCTGCTGAACTATTTTGTTTTGGTGTTCCTTTTAATGAAGCTTTATAACCAGAGAGTTTAACAGCTTTAATTATTTCAGCATTAGAAAGAGATTCATCTTTAATAACATTCATACTATTTGTTATTAAATTGACATTAACTTCTTTTATTCCTTCTAATTTTTCAACTGCTTTTTTGACATGCAATACACAATTTGAACATGTCATTCCATAGACATCAAAAGATTCTTTTTTATCCATTAATTATTTTGCGCCTTCTCTTTTGAATACTTTGATAAAAGTTAAAAAGATAATCTTAATGTCCATCCACCAAGAACGATGCTTTACATAATATAATTCCATATTAATTCTCTCTTGATAATCAACATTGCTTCTTCCATGGCATGCCCAATAAGAAGTAAGGCCTGGTTTAACAGAAAGAAGAACATTTCTAGTTAGTCCATATTTCTCGGTTTCAATATCTAGAATTGGTCGTGGACCAACAAGTGACATTTGACCAACTAATATATTAAATAATTGTGGTAATTCATCCAAAGAAGTTTTCCTTAATAATTTTCCAATAACAGTAATACGAGGATCATTATCAACCTTAAATTCATTATAGAATTGTTCGAGTTGTTCTTTAGTTAGTTGTTCTTCAATTGGTCGATTATCATTTTTCATTGTTCTGAATTTAATAATATGGAATGGTTTTCCCTTTTTACCAATTCTTCTGTGCTTATAAAAAACAGGTCCTTTAGATGTAACTTTAATTAAAAAAGCAATTATAAGAAGAAGTGGGGAAAGAAGAAGAAGTGAAAAAAGAGAAACAAAAATATCAAATAACCTTTTCACAAAAACGTAAATAGGTTTTTTCTTATGATATTTTTTAGCATATATCGTTGCTTCGATTTTCTGAGTTTCTATTGTAGCTGGATATAAACTTCTAGAATATGGTTGCGCAGAAACTTCTTCACTAATATTTTCTAAATCGTTCACAAATAATATTATATCACTTATACAAATGATAATAAAAAAAGCCACCTTCTTGGTGGCCTTTTTAAGGGAGAGTTATGAATGGGAATTAATAATCAACTAAGTGTTAGGCTAGAAAGTATATTGTGAACTGCTTTTCAGCCTTTATTAATGTTTCCCCTTCTTAATAAGTTAATATTTAGTTTTGATAACGATTTGTTCTATTGAAAGAATTTTCACTTATCAAAACTAAATGAACATTAGATGTTCTTTACTAATATTGTCGGCAACAAAAATAGTTTTTACATTTTATAATGTCTTACAAAACTTTTAAATGCGATATTTCTGTTATTTATATTCTACTCTTTTTAAAAAAGTTGTCAATAAAAAAGTGGTAATTATTTACTTTT
>CACYDF010000072.1 GCA_902773085.1 uncultured Erysipelotrichaceae bacterium | reverse complement strand
CTGGGTTATTGTGCCACCCAACAAATTTACTCCCTTCTTTAATAGGCTTTTCACCTACATATTTTGGTTTATGACCTTCGTAAGCCTCTTTATCTTCAAATAGAATCTCCTCATCTTGATCTTTAAAAGTTGCTGTATATTTAGTTAATGGAGATTCTGACCCCGAATAAATTGCATAATAAGTAGTATCTTTAGTTACTGCTGGTAGTTCATCAGATGGTATAGCCTGTGATGCAGTTGCATATTTATCAGTATTCCATCCAACAAAAGTAAAAAGTTTTTTTGTAGTATAACCAATAGAAGGAGTTGTAGTAGGAATTGTTCCATAGTATGTTGGCTTTGTTTTTTCAAAATACCTTTCTGTTGACAATTCTGCAGTATAGTTCTTAAAAGTTATCGTGTAAAATACACTCGGATATCCATCTATATAGTCATTATAAGAAAAAATGGCGTAGTAGGTTGTGTTTTCATATGCTACAGGAAGATCTTTTGTTTGTATGGCATTTTTAGGTGATGCTAGTTTACTTGTGTGCCAGCCTTCAAATTTATATATTCTTATATAGCCTTTAATTGATGTAACTGAGTCTTTTTTTGGGACAACTGCTTTATATTTTGGAGCTTGTCCTTTTATTAAAGATTCAGAACTAATATATTTACTATCATTATAAAATGAAACGGTTACTTTATCTATAAGATTTTCTTCTCCTGAACTAAAAATTGCAAAATAAGTTGTATCATCTGTAACAACAGGCAAATTACTAGTTTTTATTGCTTCTTTTGGTGATGCATTAGGGTCTTCGTTCCAACCAAGGAAGCGATAAGTTATTACATTTTTTCCTAATTCTTCTGTTTTATCACCAGGTATTGGCCCCTTATAAATGGGTTGATCTCCTAGTCTAGTTTTTGTTGAATCTAATTGTACATTTCCGTTATAAAAAGTAACAGAAAAAAATTCACCTTCATTTTCATCTTGTATATCTTCTTCTTGTTCGCTTTCTTCATTAGCAGAATCTTGATTATTGTTATACTGAATGATGCCACCTTGGTTATTTGATTTGCTTTCTTTGTTTTCACCTTCATCTAAAAAAGAACTGCAAGAAGCAATATATATAGAAGCGATAAATGCACTTAATATATTTTTCTTTCTCATTATTAAAACTTTATGTCAACATTAATTATATTCTAAAAGTTTGTAATAATTCAATAGCCTGTTTTTTTTGATTGACTTTCTCAATTTAATTGTTTTTATATGTTTATAAATATAAACATTATAAAGAGAATAGTAAAAAGGGTTTTTATAATAGCACTATCTATGAATGGTTTAAAAGTAACTTAATTGTAAATGTTAACATGAAATTTATAAAAACAAGAAAGTCAATTCATTTTTTTAAATTTTTGATGATTATTGTATGAAACATACAAGTTTGTTATAATTTGAAGTATGAAAAAGCAATTAACTTTGGCTTTAGCTATTTATTCAACGATTAGTTTATCTTCTTGTAATGGGAAGATATTTGGCTCTTCTGTAGAAGAGATTGGTAACAGCGGTGTTAATAATAAGGTCTTTGCAGATGAGGATGCTTTTTTTGAGGATGATCTTCAAACTGAATATGCTGATTCTATTGATTTAAATGGAAGTGAAACAAAGTTAACTCATTTTTATTTTAAAAACAAATTATTAAATGTATATCTAAATAGCAAAACAAAAATCAGAGTTATTTCTAAACCATATCAAGTATATTATGACTCTCTTCGTTTTGAACTTTCCGATCCTTCTTTTGGATATGTTGATGAAAAAGGTTACTTAGTTGCAGAAAAAATTGGTTCATTTGTACTGACTGCATACGGGCCTGATGGTAAATCCGATTTTTGTGATGTGAATGTGTATTCTGGCGCATTAGAAAAAATTGAAGTTCCTGAATCGCTTTCTTTGACTATAGGTGAAAAGGAAGAATGTGATTTTTCATATTCTGTTTTCCCAGAATATGCACAGTGCAAAATAAAATGTTTTTTAGAAGACCCTTCTGTTGCTACTATTATAGATAATCATTTGGTTGCATCTAAGGCTGGTTATACACGTGTTATATTTTACAATGATGCAAATGATAACAATTTTAAAGATAAAAATGAAATTAGTTCTTTTTCATATCTTACTGTCCATGATTTCACTAATGTAACTAATTCTATTTCTCCTACTCATTCATTAAATGGGAAAACAACATATCAATGTTCTTGTGGATGTGGTGCGACAAGAAATGTAGTAATCCCTGCTACTAAGCATACTTTTGATGAAGGTGTAATTACTCTTGAGCCAACTTGCACATTAGCTGGTGAAAGAAAAAAGACTTGTACTGATTCAACTTGTGATTATCATTATGAGGAAGTTATTTCACCACTGGGACACACACCTAGTGAAGAAAAACATGCAGATAGAAAACATCGTGCCGCTCTTGGTACTCATTTTGAAAAAACAAAATATTTTTATGATTGTTCGGTGTGTCACGGCTTCTCTGATGAAACTTTCACTCGTGATGATGATTATTCTAATTATTTTACTACCAATATTTTACCTGAATATTATGGAGATAATAAAGAAGGTCTTAAATACGTTCTTTCCATTATGGAAAAAGCGGCTGATTCAAGTATATATTACTCGAATTTACATAGACCTTTTCATTTATATCTTGATGTTGGGTGGCTAAGTAAATTTGATTATGACTGGATGATGGTTTCAGCCTTAGGTAGTGGGAAAACTGCTCCTTTTGTAGGTCATACTAATGATAGAGCATACAGAAGTGGCCCCAGTTTCGAGTTTAAGTTTGACTATAAGCAGGAAGAAATTGATGATTTTTGGGAAGCTTTTGGAAAAGTAGAAAACGAAGTATCGGCTTTAATTAGAGATGATGCAACAGATATTGAAAAAGCTTTACTCATTATGCTTTATATATGTAACGACATATATTATAATTTTGTTGGGTTTTTGCCTGACACTGTCAAATATAAAAATGGACAATGTCATGACTACGCTAACTATTTCTTATATCTAGCACATAGGTTTGACTTGCCGTCATATTATGTTTTAGGTAGAATGCCTCAAAGCTATTATGATAAAAATCCAAATAGGGAAAATATAGATCATGCTTGGGTCAATGTTTGTATTGATGGTACTTGGTATATGATAGACCCTACTTGGTGCGATGGAGTAAATATTGATTTGGATTATTTTTGTGTTGAAAATGATGATTACGAACATAGTAGGAGATTAGAAAACGGAAATCCAACATGTGTTTCAATAAAAAATGGCAATCTTAACCGTCAAATGATTCAATTATATAAAAACAACAGACTTGCTGGTATTTATTATGATATGAATAAAGTTATTGAAAATATAAATGATAGTAGTGCTGATTATAAAATAATATTAGGTATTGGAATTGATGGTGTTGCTAATATCGGACTTACAGCAGCTTATTATAAAAAAGAATATACTACTACAAAAACATCTTGTAGTTTTAAGTCACTAAAAATTGAAAGGTGCAAAATAAATGGAGAAGATTCAATACCAACTTTTAAAGCACCCACAGCTTTACTTAATCTTCCGAATATTTCATTTTCAAATGTTAATGCGGTTAAACAATAATTAGAAAAAAATATTCATTTAGCAATTTAATTTTGGTTTTGAGGCATAATTATAGTCTCAAACCAATTTTTATTATTAGTCACAAAAATAAATCTTTTAATCAATTTTTAAACTAATTAAGGAGTAACCTTACACAACTAATTTGATTTATAAAACTTTATTATAGTATAATAATAAGACATGTGCTTGAGCACATTTGTTATGGAGGGGAATATGCCTAAAAGAACTTATCAACCAAGTAAAATAAAAAGAGCTCGTAGTTGTGGCTTTAGAGCAAGAATGGCCACTAAAGGTGGAAGAAATGTTCTTGCAAGAAGAAGAGCAAAAGGTCGAAAAAGATTAACTCAAGTATAGGAGTTAAAGGTGAAGAAACAATACCGAGTAAAGCAATCAAAAGAGTTTAAGCAAATTCTTGATAAAAAACTTATTCTTGGTAAAAACTCTTCCTTCACTATCTATTTTTCTAAAAACAATTTAGACCATGGAAGAATTGGTATAAGTGTATCTAAGAAAAATGGAAATGCTGTTGTAAGATCAAAAATAAGACGTCAAATTAGGGCGATGATTAATCAAACTGATATATTAAAAAATAAATTAGACTTAATCATCATTGTTAAACAAACATATAACGATAATTCATTTGAAACAAATTTTAAAAACCTTAAATCAATATTTGACTTAGTTAGGGAGAAAAAATGAACAAGACACAAAAGAAAAAAGGAAATATATTTATCAAAACATTATCTTTTTTTGCTGTGCTTTTTTCATTTATCTTTATAACTAGTTGTACAAAATCATTTTGTACAAGTCAAGATAATGCAAATAGGTTATATGCAACATATGGTAATATTTATGCATCTAATGTTGAAGAAACAGATTCTTCAACTTTAGCAAGTGAAAATATTTCTCGTGCTTTAGAAGAACAAAAAAATAATAGAGTTCGTTTATATTCATATCTTACTCAAGGAGTTTCTATTGATAGATCTCACCCAGGACATTCTTTTCCTCTTCCTGAAAAATCATATCTAGAATATATGAATTTAAAAGTAGATAGTTTTGTTGAATCTAATTATTCTTTATGGAGTAATGGAAGAATTGATACTCTATCTAGTAATGATGCCAAAGCTATTTGTAAACATGTTGCCATCTATGCTGGAATCGAAGCAGGTAAAGTATCTGATTTATTTGTAAATATGAATAAGTGGCATAATGAAGCTATTAAAGATTTAGGATATGAAAAAGTTCCTACTAGTGGATATATTAGTGCACTTCAGTCTTATTTGACTTTTACAATGAGTTCTTCAACTTCTTGTATTAGTCCTACAAGTCAAAACTATGATATGGGTGATAAAATCATCTATATTGAAGGTAAGAGTTGGAAAGAAGCATTTAGTTATGGCTTCTTTGAAGGCTTATTTGTTTGGCCTTTTGCTGCACTAGTTCATTATATTTCTAATGGACTAGGTAATACTGGTTGGGCACAAGTCTTTGCTATTTTTGTTGTAACTATTCTTATTAGAGGACTTTCAATTTATTCAACTATATCTCAAACCAAGTCTCAAGAAAGAACTAAAACTATTCAACCTGAACTTAATGCACTTAGAGCAAAATATCCAAATATGGATACTGATAGGCAGCAAAGGCAAGCTTATACTCTTGAACAAATGCAACTAATGAGAAAAGCCAAGACTCATCCATTTAGACCGATGTTATTCTTATTCTTGCAACTTCCTTTATTTATGTTTTTATGGTCTGCACTTCAAGGAAGTTCAGCTCTAGCTAGTGGTAAATGGTTAGGAGTATCTTTAACAACAACTGTTGCTTCTTGTTTTACTGCATATAGTTCAACTCCTGGTGCATTAACTGGTATTATCTTCTTCTTTATTACTTGTGCAATGTCAATTGGTTCTAATATATCTAATATGGCATTTAATAAGTGGAAACAAAATAGAGGAATTATTCCAGCAGTTCAAAATAACCAAGCAGGTATGATGGGAGCTGGAGGAATGACAAAGATGATGTCATATATATTCATTCTTATCTATATCTTTATGGCTTATCGATTACCAATAGGTATGAATATATATTTCTATCTTGGATCAGTAATAACAATTGTTCAAACAATTATTATGGAATTTGTTAATGCAAGAAAGAGACATAACGAATCTTCTAATACTGGTGATGGAAGTGACCTTGCTGCAATTAGAAGAAGTTCTAAACATAGATATGACGACAAAAAGAAAAGGGAGTCTAAACCCCTTTGGAGGTAATATATGAATAGATACGAAGGAAAAAGCGAAGAAGAAGCAGTAAAAAAAGCAATGGAAGATTTAGGTATTGATAAAGTTGAAGATTTAAAATACCAAGTCATTTCAAGTAAAAGTAAATTATTTAATAAGTCAGTCGTCATTGGTATATATTCTGTAAATGATGTTATTGTTTTTGCAGATGATTATATTAAAAGATGTCTTCATGCTTTAGGAATTGAAGGTTCAACTGAAGCTAAATATGAAGATGGAATTATTAAATTAAATATTTTATGTACTAGAAACAAACTCGTTATTGGTAAAAATGGATATACTTTAAGATGCATAAATGAACTTACAAGAAGTGCATGTCATAATCGTTTTGGAAGTTTTTATCGTATCTTACTTAATTGTGACGGATACAAAGAAAACAAATATGACAAGTATGTCTATTTAGCAAAGAAATATGCAAGAGAAGTTCAACAAACAAAAACGACGATAGAACTTGATCCAATGCCATCAGATGAAAGAAGAATCATTCATCAATTATTAAATAATTATTCAGATATTAAAACTGAATCTGTTGGAGTTGGAAAAGATAGACATATTACTATCCAATATGCTGGAAAAGAATCTTTCTATGAAGATATTCGTAAAGATAATGATAGTGAAGTAGTTAGTGATGTTAATGATGAAATCATTAACGAAGAAAAGAAAGAAGAATTAGAGTAGTTTTACAATATCTTTTTCGATTTGTTCAGGTACTGTTGTTGGTTTATATCTAGCAACAACATTTCCTTTTTTATCAACTAAGAACTTAGTAAAGTTCCATTTAATTCTTCCTTTTTGTTGTGTCTTTAAATATTTAAATAGAGGATCTGCTTTTAGTCCATTAACTTTTATCTTATGAAATTGTGGAAAAGTTACATTGTATTTAGCAGTGCAGAAAGAATGAATTTGTTCATCACTTCCACGTGCTTGGAATAAAAACTGATTGCAAGGGAAATCAAGGATAACAAAACCTTTATCCTTATATGTTTTATATAACTTTTCAAGTCCTTCATACTGAGGAGTAAATCCACAACCTGTCGCAGTATTAACAATTAATATGACTTTGTCTTTGTAGGCAGAGATGGATACTTTTCCACCTTTTTGGTCTTCAACAATATAATCATAAATATCACTCATGTGTAATACCTCCTTTTTAAGTAATTGTATTATATCATATGAGTTATATTTATATTATTCTGCATGGAGACATTCAGCTGGATTCTTATTAGCAGCTTTTAAAGAAGGAATAATAGCTGCTACTAGACCAACTGTTACACTTATTGCTAAAACAATAAGCATATGATACCAAGTAAAGTTACATATTGTCTCTAGTTGGAAGCCAGGATAATTTTTAGATATTGAATAATTAAGAGGTATTTGTAATATAAAAGTAATTACTGAACTTAGAAGGCCAGAAATAAAACCAGTAATAAATGCTTCAAGCTCAAAAAGGAATGCAATATCTTTTTTCTTGGAACCTAGAGAACGTAGTAATCCTATTTCTTTTATTCGTTCAATGACATTTCCAGAAGTAATAACTGCAATCATTGAAGAAGCTACAATTAAACATATGGCAACAAAGATACCAAGTATTTCATATACAATTGACATAACTACTCCAACTTGTTCAACTCGGTAATCATCATTTTCAGGAGCGTAAGTAACTACTTCACTTAAATCAGCAGCGTGATCTTCACTTCCTACTTGAATTTCATTAAAACTATCTAATCTATTAAGTATTTCTTTTCTTTGGTTAATTCCAGAAGGATATATAACTATTTCTTCAACAAGAGAATATGCATTAATATATCCAACAATCGAGATGATATCTTTATATAACTTATCTGGATTATAGATATCATTTCTAATTATTTCTAGTTGTTCATTAAATGTTTTTTCGTCACTTAAATCTTTTCCAAGAAGTGAATCATCAACAATACTTGCACCTAGGGCAATAGAATGAGATAAGAAAGAAGTAAAACCATCAAGTCCAGAATTTGCAATATCAGAGAAAGAATGATTACCAGGATAGTTAAAACTATAATATCTAAAGAAATCTTCAAGTAGTTTATTTAAATCTTGTCTAGGGAATACCTTGCTTAAACTTTCTCCTTTAAAGTAACTATCAGTAAGTTCTTTAACCTTATTAATAAAGGCTTCTCCTTTATTAGGATTATTAAGGACTTCTTCATCATCTCCGTGATAGTCAAAAACAATATTATCTGATAAGTTTTTTGCAATTGGAAGGTTATCATTTCTTTGTGTGAATTTTTCAAAGAGAGAGTTTTTATAGCATAAAGAAGGAGTTAAAGCAGTAAGACCAGATATTTTCTTAGGTCTAATAATTGATGCAATTTTAAGTTTTATTCCTTTATCAGAATTAAATAAGTCATCATATCTACTTCCATCTTCTCCTAAAGTTGTGATTTTATATGTGCTTATATTTCTTGTAACTCCTAAGTCATCAACTGTTTGAGTAGTATTTACTTTAGTATAGAATTCATCATTAGTAAATGCTTTATATTCTTTTTGAAGGACAGTTTCAAATGATAT
>CACYDF010000071.1 GCA_902773085.1 uncultured Erysipelotrichaceae bacterium | reverse complement strand
CCAATAGCAAGGTATTTCATACCTTGAGCTTTCCAGTAGCCGTCACTTTCACCGTTGAATGTAGCAAGATTTAAAAGATCTAGTAAATTTCCAAATAAATACATAAATTACCTCCTTAATTTGGAATCTCCATTCCTGACTTAATGCTTAATAAGCTTACTTGTTCTTCAATTGATGGACCTTCTTGCGCAATGTCAATCATTGAAAGAGTAGTAAAGACAAGCATTTGTATATAACCTGAAAAGAGATCGAAGAAAGCATGGAAGAAAGGCATCAAAACAGGAACGAAAAATAAACCATAACCATTTCCAATACCGTATAAGCCTTGATATACGATAGTAGAAAGGCAAAAACCAGCAAAGGCATTACCAAACAAACGTAAAGATAAAGATAGTAATGGAGACCAGACAGTTAAAAGTCCAACAAAAGGAATTGGAGAAACAAATTGTTTTAAATAACTCCACTTTTTATATCTAATAGATACTCCTTGAATTAAAGCAAAAGTAACTAAACCTATAGAAAGAGGAAATACAAGAGTAGTAAAAGGATTACTTAAAGGAGCAAAAAGAGAAGAAGAATTTAGCCTTGTATTTTCTCCTAGATATATAAAATTAGGAATTCCTGTAATACTAATAACAAAACTTAACATAATATAAGCAGTTAGAAGTCCAATAAAAGAACCCCATTTTGGTTTTCTTCTATATGATGGACCCATTGTATCATCAAGTTTATTATCTATTGATTCAATAAACATTTCAGCAAGAGCAATGCTTTTTGATGGTTTATCTTTAATGGGATTATATTTCTTTTGTTTAAAATAGATAAAAAAAGAAAGACCGATAATTAAAAGAAAAACTACCATACTGGTAATAAATTCTAAAGAGATGATTTCACCAAGATTGGTATTTAAAATGTTATCAAAGTTCATCTTTTTTAGATAATAAGAATTGTTTAATAATAATGACAAAGTAATAAGCTAATGAAGTAAAGGGGAAGACAAGTAAAAAAAGAGGATGAACATTACTATTAAAGACTTTAATATAATACCATAATAGAGCGTAAAAAACACTAAAGGCCATTAAAAATAAAACACGAAAAATCATCATAATTAGGAAGTATTTAAAGTGGTTTTTATTACTTTCAGATTTAGGGAAAAATAAGGGAGTAAAGAAGGCTGGAATAGTTCCAATAAAAAAGAATAATGCTGAATAATAATATTTAAAAATTAACAAGAAAATTGAAGTAATAAAACAAGCAGAAATAATGATGTAATATGGAAGGAATTTTTTCTTAAATTTAATCATAATTTAATCCCTTCAAAAACAATCTTTTCTAAAGTTAATCCATTAGCATCTACTTTTCTTTTTATATAGTTAGAATCTTGTATTCCATCTAATGCATGGACGATATTTTCTTTGGTAATTTTTTCTTGCGAATAAAGAAGAAGTGCACCAACTAAAAATCTAATTTGATATTTTAAAAAAGATTTACCTTTGAATTTCAAATAGATAAAATCTTTAGTTTTTTTAACCCATGTTTTATTAATTATTAACTTAGTATTTTTTTCTTGAGAGTCAGATGAAAATAAAGAGAAATCATGTAGGCCTTCAAATAGCTTTATTCCTTGTTTAATTCTCTTTAAATTAAGAGGCTGAAATACGACTAATAAATGAGAAGAAATTAATGGATCAAAGAAAGTAGTATTTTGAATTTTATAAGAATAGATTTTGTATTTTACATCGTGTCTAGGATGAAAAGAAGAAGGCACTTCGATTACCTTTTTTATTAAGACTTCAGTGTTAAATGAGTCTTGTAAATATCGTCTAATTTTTTCTAAAGATATATTAGATTTATTTTCAGCATCAAAGACAAAGACAAAGTTTCTAGCAGAGACTTTTGAATCCAATCTTGAACAAATTATAACTTTAATATCTTCTTTAAAAAGATTAGAAAGTATCTTTTCGAATTCACCCTGAATAGTTCTTCCTTCAGGTTGCTTTTGACTTCCGATGAAGAATAATCCATCATAGGAAATATTTACTAGTATTCTCATCTTAGAATAGGTAACTCCACATTTAATAAATAGAATATATCGAACTTAAGTATTGATTCTACAATAATTATTGATAAAAACAACCCTATTATTATAGAAAAGATTGTATCATTAACAGACCAATATCTGTATTTATATTTGCTTCTTTTTTTACTTGGATTATATCCTCTAGCTTCGAGTGCATCAGCTAGAGAAGAACTGGTTAAGAAGCAAATAATAAACAGTGGAATTATTAAAGTAGTAATAGCCCTAATTTTTTCTCTTAGCTTTCCGTGATTATAATCAACACCTCTACTTGCTTGTGCTTTGATAATTCGATTTGATGTTTCAAAAAGTGTAGGAACAAAACGTAAAGCAAGAGATAAAGACATTGCAAATTTATTAACTGGAACTTTTATTATTTTTAAAGGTGCAAAGATAAATTCTAATCCAGAAGTTATCTCAGTAGGTTTAGTAGTAACCGAGAAAATTAAACTGGCAAACATAACTAAAACAAGTCTTAGAAGAATATATGAAATATTAATGATTGTATAGTAATAAATATTAACTTTACCTATATTAAAAGCAACCTCAGAATTATCTGTAATTCTTGTTGGAAAAAAGATATTAAATATTAGTAAGAAAAAGATCATAAACCAAAGTATTTTAAGTTGATTAAAAATAGTCACTAATCTGACTTTTGAAATTACTGCCACTATTATTAAAGATAAAAGAAAGACGAGTAAAATAGTTATAGTCATATATTCACTAGATATAGTAGAAGTCGTTTTTCCATATGGTAAAAACACACCAACAATAAAAATAATCAATCCTAATAATTTGACTCTTGGATCAAGTTGGTGGATGCGAGTTTCTTCATGCTGATATTTGCCTAAAATATTGTTCATAAATTACCTTTAATTTGACTAACTAATGTATCGATATTTTTGACTTTTGATATGTCAATTTTATACCCTTTATTTTTAAGAAGATTTGCAAAAGAAATTACTTTTGGAACTTCTTCTTTTCCACCAAGAAGAGAATAATGTTTTGTAAATAAATCACTTGGATTTGTACTTAAAATTAACTTCCCTTTTTCAAGAAGAAAGACGTTATCAGAATATTCTAAAACGACATCCATATCGTGAGTAGAAATAATAATAGTTATTCCTTTTTCTTTTAGAGATTTTAAGGTGTTAAGAAGTTGACTTTTACTTTCTTTATCAAGACCAACTGTTGGTTCATCTAAAACTAAAATATCTGGTTTAAAAGCAAGGATGCCAGCAAGAGAAACTTTCCTTTTTTCTCCTCCACTTAAATCAAATGGATTTCTTAAATAAAAAGAAGAATCAAGTCCAAGAAGAGATAAAGCTTCTTTTGCTTGCTTTTCTGCTTCTTCTAAACTTAGATTAAAGTTTCTAGGACCAAACATAACATCTTTTAAAACTGTTTCTTCAAACAGTTGTGATTCAGGAAATTGGAAAGCAACCCCTACTCTTTGTCTTAGTTCTTTAATGTTTTTATATTTTTTCTTTCTTTTTTTCTTCATCAAATGCTCATTTATTTTTCCATCTTTATATTCGTTTGATACATCAATAATAAAAGAATCGACTTCTATTTTTCCACTATAAGGAAGAAGCAAACCATTTAAGTGTTGTAATAAAGTAGATTTTCCACAACCAGTTTGACCAATAATCGTATTAAAAGTATGGCCTTTAATTTCTAAAGATAAGTCTATAAGAGATTGATAAGCATATCTAGTATTTGGATTATAGATATGATTTAGCTTTTCAATTTTAATTGGCATAGTTCTTGAATTAGTTTGTCTTCACTATCAACATTATTATTTAACTTAACTCCACTAGAAAGAAGATTATCAAGTAAATTAAGAAAGAAAGGTTTATTGATATTTGCTTGATTAATAATATTTTTATTTTTAATTAGTTTTTCTGGAGAACCAATAAAAAACAAAGATGCATCTTTAACAATGATGATTTTGTCATAAGAATAAAAATCTTCTAGTTCATGAGAAATCTTAATTAAAGTTAAATCTTTATTTTCTTTTTTCATTTCTGAAATAATATCTTCAACATCTTTTTTTCCTTTTGGATCAAGCATCGAAGTAGCTTCATCTAAAATAAGTATTTTTGGTTTTAATGCGATAAATGAAGCAAGGGCAACTCTTTGTTTTTGACCTCCACTAAGAGATGATGGTTCACTTTCTAAAAAAGAAGACATCCCTACTTTTTTAGCAGAAGAAAGAATAATTTCTTCCATCTTAGAAGGATCAACTTGTTTACATTCAAGTCCAAAAGCGATTTCTTCTTTTACAGTAGAACAAATAAATTGGTCATCAGGGTTTTGAAATATTAATCCAATATCTTCTCTAATACTAGGTGCATTATCATCATCCATCTTCTTATCAAAGATATAGATATCTCCACTACTAGGTTTAAGTATTCCATCAATTATTTTAGATATCGTTGATTTACCTGTTCCATTTTCTCCAAGAAGAAGAACTTTTTCACCAGAAAGAATTTCAAAAGAAATATTATGTAAACATTCTTTTGCTTGGGGATAGTTAAAAGAAATATTATCAAATCTAATTGCAACGTTATTTGTTTTCATATTTAACCTTTTTAAATCTTATTATTTCTCTTAACCAGAAATAAACAAGGAGTAATCCAAAGATAGAAGAAAAAACAATAATTAAAATTAGACCAGTATAATCTTTTTCTGGTAAGTCTCTTTTTATAGCATATAAAACAGAAATACAAATAGCATAAGTAAGAAGAATAACAACAGTAGTAATTATATTTTGTCTAAAGGGGAATTTCTGTTTGTTTGTCATTGCTAAAATTTAATATTAGGTATTCTTCCAGTATATTTTGTATATTTAACTCCAGCCATATCAAGAAGTTTTCTTGAAGCTATTTCTTCAAGTTGGTCATGATATTTATCATCTAGATATACGATATTTTTAATTCCTGATTGAATGATTGCTTTTGCACATTCATTACAAGGGAATAAAGTTACATAACAAGTTGAGCCTTTTAAATCATGTCTTGAATTTAATATTGCATTTAATTCGGCATGACAAACATATGGATATTTACTTTCTAAAAAAGAAGAAGTATCTGTATGAGATTTCCAAGGAATCTTATTATCATCGACTCCTGTTGGCATTCCATTATATCCAAGAGAGAGAACTTTGTAGTCAGTAGAAACAATACAAGCTCCTACTTTAGTATTTGGATCTTTACTTCTTTTTGCAGAAAGAAGTGCAATCGACATAAAATATTCGTCCCAAGAGATATTATCAAAAGTCATTTTTAATCCTCCAATTACTATTCTATATTTATAAATATAGAAACAACAATTATTTACTACAATTATTTGCCTATAGGTTCTTTTAACATATAAGCAAGTCCACAGGTATTTTCACCACAGTGGCAACAAATTATTCCACTTGCATCAACAGGGAATATAATCTTATCGCCAACAAGTTCTTCTAAATTCTTTTTAACTTCTTTTACACCGTGAGGAGAAACAACATTTGGAACAAAGATAGGATATTCTAAATCGATATTTCCTTTCTCAAGTTGATTTTTAAATTCTTTACAGATATCTCCAATTCCTCTTTCAATTCCTTTTCCACGAGAAATAGTTGCAACACTCATTTTTTTATTAGCAAGTCTAATTATTGGATGTAAATGAAATTTATTTCCAAGAAGGAACATTAAACCTGAACATCTTCCACCTTTATGAAGGAATTCAAGAGTATCGACTACAAAAGACATCCTGATACGTTTTTTTCTTTCTTCAAAGTTTTTAACTATTTCATCAATATCCTTATTAGTTTCAATATCTTTGACTAGGCCAATAACTTCT
>CACYDF010000070.1 GCA_902773085.1 uncultured Erysipelotrichaceae bacterium | reverse complement strand
TGGAATTAAGAAAGTTGAAAAAACCTTTGGGATTGATAACCTTTTTGATGACAAATGGACTGATTTAGCACATAGAGTTCAACAAGCTTTAAGAGCTAACTATATTATGAAAAAAGATGTCCAATATATGGTCAATAAGGAGTCAAATTCTATTGACTTAATTGATGCATTTACTGGTCGTGTTTTAAGAGGTAGAGAATATTCTGATGGACTTCAACAAGCAATCCAGGCAAAAGAACATGTTGAGATAAAACCAGAGACTGTTACACTAGCTACAATTACATATCAAAACTTCTTTAGATTATATGACAAAATTGCTGGTATGACAGGTACTGCAAAAACTGAAGAAGAAGAGTTTAGAAAAGTATACAACATGAGAGTTATTTGTATCCCAACAAATAGGCCAGTTATCAGACATGATGATCGTGATTTATTATTTGGTTCTGAAAAAGCAAAATACAAAGCAATCGCTGAAGAAGTAAAAGAAAGACATGCCAAAGGTCAACCAATATTGATTGGTACTCCTTCAGTCGAAAAATCCGAAATTGTTAGCAAGTTACTTAACGACTTGGGAATACATCATGAAGTTTTAAATGCTAAAAACCACGCTAAAGAAGCCACTATTATTGCACAAGCTGGTCAAATGGGGGCTGTAACTATTGCAACTAATATGGCTGGTAGAGGTACTGATATTAAACTTGGAAAAGGTGTTAAAGAACTCGGTGGTCTAGCTGTTATATCTACTGAAAGAAATGAATCACGTAGAATTGACAATCAGCTTGTTGGTAGAGCTGGAAGACAAGGTGATCCTGGATATTCTAGATGCTTTATTTCTATGGAAGATGACCTAATGAAAAGGTTCTTACCAAAGTCATATAAAAACCTTTATTTAAAACTCGGTGATGATGCTTTCCAATCTAGAATGATGTCATCCGCTTTTACATCCGTTCAAAAGAGAGTTGAAGGTAGAAACTTTGACACAAGAAAACAACTATTAAATTATGATGATGTCCTCTCAAGACAAAGAAAAATTATGTATGATAAAAGAGATCATATTTTATATTCTGATAGTGTTTCTGATACTATCCCAAATTACTATGATTCCGCTAGTAAATATTTTGTCAAACAATGTCTTGTTAATCGAGACCAAGAAGAAGTTGTTGATGGTGCAAAATTACAGGAATTAGTTTCTAATGAATTTGCCATTGATAAAAAAATTGTACCTGTAAATTCTTTTGATGGGTTACCTGAAGAAGACGCAAATGTCATTCTCTCAGCTAGACTTCAAAAAGTATATTCTAATAATTCTAAAGAGTGGCCTTCTAGATGGAAAGACTATGTTGAAAAAACAATCACACTAGATTGTATTGATAGAAGATGGACTAAACATATTGACTCGATGGCCAAACTAAGAGAAGCTATTTGGCTTAGATCATTTGCTCAAACTGATCCTCTTCAAGCCTATACTAATGAAGGCTTTGAAATGTTTGATAAAATGAATTTCCAAATTTCTCTTGATGTTTGTAAACAACTCCTTCATGTCCAAGTAAATATTGAAGCAGCTAAGAAACAAGAAGAAGAAGAGAAAAAGAGAGAATTAAAAGATAAGGATTTAATTACTAACGTTAAACCTGATGATGAAACTATAGATAGATCTAATCCTACTGCTAAAATAAACTAAAAGGGCCGAGTAATGAGAGAATTATCAGATTTGAATAACAAAATAAAGTTATCGAAGAATCGTTTTCTTGAGTTACAAGGCATTCTTTGACGTTGAAAAACTAAAAAATGAATATTTATCTTTGCAAAAAGAGGCTGATATGCCTGATTTTTGGCAAAATCCTGCTAATGCAAAGCAAATTAACAAACAAATTTCGGAATTAAACTCCAAAATATCCATTTTTAATGGAATAAATAGAAAATTTAGCGATATTGATGACTTTTTAGAACTATTAAAGGAAGATACAGAAGAAACTCTTATTGAAGAAGTTATCTCAATTTTAGGTGATATTAATAAAGAATTAGACTCATTTGAAAGAAAATTGCTCTATTCTAATAAATATGATGATCTTCCTGCGATACTAGAATTTCATCCAGGCGCTGGTGGAACTGAAGCTCATGACTGGGCAGAAATGCTACTTAGAATGTATACTCGCTATGCACAAGATAATAATTACTCTTGTAAGATAATTGATTTAATTAGTGGAGAAGAAGCTGGAATTTCATCAGCAACTATCATTATTAGCGGTAAATATGCATATGGTAATTTAAAGAGTGAAAATGGCGTTCATAGACTAATTAGAAATTCCCCATTTGATGCTGATGGAGCAAGGCACACTTCTTTTGCAAGTGTAAACGTTATTCCTGAAGTAGATAGTACAATTGATATAGAAATAAACCCTTCTGATTTAAGAATAGATACTTTTCATGCTTCAGGTCCAGGTGGTCAAAATGTTAACAAAACTGAGTCTGCTGTTAGGATTACACATCTACCAACAAATATAGTAGTTTCTTGCCAAGTTGAAAGAGATCAATTATCAAATAAAGAGACATGTTTAGCAATGCTAAAAAGTAAGTTATTTCAGATAGAACAAAAGAAGCGAGAAGAAGAACTTAACAAGTTAAATGGAGTGAAGAAAGAAATCTCTTTTTCTTCTCAGATTAGAACGTATGTTTTCTCTCCATACACGATGGTAAAAGACCATAGGAATGATTATTCAGAGACAGATGTAAAGAAAGTTATGGATGGTTCTATCCAAGGATTTATTGATGCTTATTTACATTACATTTATAAGAAAAATTAGAGGTATTTTATAATGAAGAATTTTTTTGTAAATATTTGGAAAAAAGTAATCAGGGAAATAAAAAGTGAGCCTCCTAAAAAAATAATTAAAAATTTCCTTTTTACTTTACTTGGTTCTTTCCTTCTTGCTCTTGGAACTGAAATGTTTTTAATTCCAATGAAGGTTATTGCAGGTGGTTCTTCTTCCTTAGCTCTTATTATTTCAACATCAACTAAAGGTGCTCTTTCAACAGAGAATTTAATCACTATTATATATTGGTCTTGTTTCCTTATTGGACTTTTCGCTCTAGGGATTAGATACACTCTTAAAACTCTAGTAGTAACTATATCAAATCCTCTTTTTATCTATTTGTTAAATTTTATAACCAAAAATGTTGTCATAGATAATGCTCAGATTCTTTCTTTAGAATATTGGGCATCAAATGGCATTACTTTATTAAATATTAACCTTTCTCCAAGTTTAAGTACAATTCTCTGTTTCCTCCTTGCAGTCATAATTGGACCAATTATTGAAGGAGTAGGTATAGCAATAGCAATGAGTAGAGGCGGTTCTAGTGGTGGAACTGATGTATTTTCATTATTAATCAACAAATATTTCAAAATTAGATTAGGAACAAGTGGATTTATTGTTGATTCTGTGATTATCTTTGTTGGTTTCTTTATTGTTAATGGATTTAATCTCCCATTAACTCTATTTGGTGTCATAGCTTCGTTTATATTATCACTTACAATTGATAGAGTGTTCTATTCATTCAATTCAACATATGTAGCTTATATTTCATCAGACAAATATGAAGAAATAAATTCATATATTATTAATATTGCAAATAGAGGCACAACTTTAATAAAATCTAAGGGTGGATACTTGCAAAAAGAAACATACTTAGTTGAAACATGTATTGATAAAAGCGAGTACTACGATATACAAAAAGCGATTCTCAATATTGATCCAAATGCCTTTATTAGAGTAATGAAATCACAAGAAGTTCTAGGTTATGGCTTTACACGAAATACACCTTTCGTTGAAGATAAAAAAGAAAAGGAGAAAACAAAATGAAAGAAGAATTATTAGTCTCTTACGCACAACTAATTGCTACTAGTGGTGCTAATGTACAAAAGGGTCAATATGTCCTAATCTATGCCAGTGTTGAACAAGAACACTTTGCCTCCCTTGTTGCAAAAGAATGCTATGCTCTTGGTGCAAAAAGAGTTCTTGTTAAATGGACATCGGAATTAAAAGCAAGAGTAGATTATGAATGTGCAGATGTTGATGAACTTTGCACTCTTCTACCACAAGAAGAAGCAGAATATAAATTTATGGCTGACAATTTCCCTGTTAGAATCCTACTTGAAGATAAAGATCCAGATGCACTAAAAGGCATTGATACTTCAAAGTTTGGTAAGGTCATGCAGAGTAGAATTTTAGCAATGAAACCATATAGAGAAAAGATTGAAAATAGGCATCAATGGGTTATTGCTGGAGTCCCTTCAATTAAGTGGGCAAAAAAAGTTTTCCCTGATGCAAAAAGTGATAAACAAGCCGTTGAACTTTTATGGAAAGCAATCATTAAAACGGCAAGAGCTGAGAGAGGCAAAGGTATTAATAACTGGAAAAAGCATGATAGAAATCTTAAGAAAAGATGCAAATTCCTTAACTCTTTGAAACTTGCCAATTTGCATTATACATCAAAAAACGGAACAGACTTAACTGTTGGTTTAATACCAGGAGTTATCTTTTTAGGTGGTGGTGAGAAAACTATTGGTGGTATTTATTTCCAACCAAATATTCCTTCTGAAGAAGTCTTTACTTCACCAATGAAAGGAAAAGCAGAAGGTATAGTTTATGCTTCTAAACCACTAGTATATCAAGGGCATTTAATCAAAGATTTTTACTTTAAATTCCACGAAGGAAAAGTTGTTGAAGTAAAAGCTAAAAGCGGGCAAGAAGTATTAGAAAATATTTTAAAGATTGATGATGGGGCATCCTATCTTGGAGAATGTGCACTTGTTCCATTTGATTCACCAATCAATAATACAAACCTATTATTCTATTCAACTTTATATGATGAAAATGCAGCTTGCCATTTAGCTATTGGAAAAGGTTTTACTAATCTATATCCTAAGTTTGAAAAATACACTGAAGAACAACTTCATTCATTTGGTATTAATGAATCTGGAAGTCATGTTGACTTTATGATTGGTACTGAAGATTTAAATGTTGTTGGTACAACTATTGATGGTAAAAAAGTAGAAATATTCAAAAACGGAAACTGGGCTTTTTAGTTTTAATTCTTATTGCTTATCAATTAGATAATATGCAATTGTTGCTATAGTTTTAGCATCATTAATTTTATCTTCTTTTATTAGTTTTAAAACTTCTTCAAGAGATAAAAATTCTACTTCTAAAAATTCACCTGCATCTAAATGTGTTTTTGCCTTAACTAAATTTTCTGCAAGGTAACAATATATAATTTCATCAGTATAGGCACAGCTTGGGTATATCATTCCTAAGTATTTAATCTTATTTGCTTTATATCCTGTTTCTTCTTCAAGTTCTCTAAGTGCTGTAACTTTTGGGTCCTCATCTTTATCACATTTTCCAGCTGGTAGTTCATAAAGGACTTCATCATATGGATATCTATATTGCCTTTCCATTACAACCTTATTATCAGAAGTGAAAGCTAATACACAGCTGGCCTTACAATGCCTTATTAATTCTCTTGTAGATTTTGTACCATCTAGACACTTAACTTCATCTAAGTAAACATCAAGAAGTTTTCCTTTAAATACATTTTTAGATGATATCTTTTTTTCTTTCTTTACCATATTTTAAAATCCCACTATTAAACAAGTAATATAACCTATTACATTAGCTATTATAAACGAATAAGATAAAACAAGTAGTATTGATTTAATCTTTTCTTTCTTTTTTAATAAAACCATCATACCAAGACCTGAGTTAACAAGAAGGCCTGCAACAAGTCCACCAAAGGATAAATTACTATCAATAAATAATTCAGTAAGTAAAACACTCGATGCACAATTAGGAATTAATCCTATTATTGAAGAAAGAAGCGGAGCAAAATATTTACTTGATGAAACAAAGTTAGCAAATGTTTCTTCACCAATATAACCTATTAGTACTCCTAATAAGAAATTAATGATAAGTACATAAAAGAAAAGTTCAAAAGAGTGGAAAAATGGATGAACAAGATGTTTATGTATTTTAGTATTCTCTTTTTCATTATGATGATGTGAACATTTTTCTTCTTCAATAACTTCATCTACTTGTTCGATATTTTGATTTCTAATAATCAAATCTAATATTAATCCAAATAGTCCACCAGCAATAAATTTAATTCCTATTAAATATAAAGCATAGATAGTCTTACTGCCACCAGTAGTTAAAAGAATAATAAGAGCTTCATCTGAACAACTTAGTAATATTGCTGAAAGTGTACCAATACTAATAAAATTTTTTAAATATAAATCAGCACCAAGCACACTAGTTCCACACTGAGGAATAAGTCCAAATAAAGATCCAAATACAGGACCACTCTTTTTTCTTTTTACTAAAAAGTTGGAAATCTTAATATCTATAAAAGAAAGGAGTACTAAAAATAGAAATACAAATCCAAATACAAGTCCACTGTCTTTTAATGAATCGAGAAGGATATCAAGTAATTTCTCTTTATTCATTTTTTACCCCTACAACTAGGACATAATCCGTATAGATTAATCTTTGATATATCAATTTTAAAGTCATGCTCTTTTTCAATGTGTTTAATTAAATCATTTACTTCATCACATTCAAGGTGAATAAGTTTTCCACATTTAGAACAAAGAAGATGAAAATGATTAGACTCTTTTTCATCAACTATTTGAAAACACGACGCATTATCATTAACAACATATTTTCTAATAAGTCCTTCTTCTAAAAACTTATCTATGTTTCTATAGACACTTGCAATAGGAACATCCTTGTTTTCATCTTTTAATAATTTCTTTATTTGATCAATAGTCAGATGTTCATCTTTGTGATTTTTTAAAAGCGATAGAATTAATGATTTGTTTTTAGTCTCATAATTCATAAAATGAGAATGATTATCATTTTTAAATTATATCAAAGATTAATCTAAATCAAGCAAGATTTATTATTTATTTAGTGTAGATTCAAAAACAAATGCAACTCTTAATATCTTAAAAGAAGAAAAGTACCAACCATAGTTTTCTTAAACTAGAATTTTTGTTTGCTTCAAACTTGGCATCTGTGTTTTATTATTAGTTTTTATTATTGAATGTTTTGATTAGGCCAAATCCTAACATTTATATGAAAGAAACAAAAACACGCTTAAATAAATTTGATATGTCAAAATTAAAAAAACATAGAAATTAAAAATGTGGAAGAAACAGTTCTTCCACTCCAACGATAAATGATATATCGTTTCAGTCAGAAATACCTGACACTTAATTTTAATCAAAATAAAAAAAATAAAGTCAATAAAAAAGGAGAAAGACATGAAATTAAAAAGATTAAAAGTATTATTACCAGCATTAACAGGAATGTTATTAACAAATGGAACATTTGCAATTTCAAGTAATCAGCAAAATGAATTTAATAATCAGATTCTAAAGAGTCTGAATATTCAATTTAAAAAAAGAATTAATGATTTACCCGAGCGTGCCATAATGGCCACTTTTAAGTTAAGCGTTTATGCTTATGAAAATGATTTAGAGTTAGGAGGTGATAGTTATCAAATTCTAGTAAATGAAGACAAAGAAACAAAGAAAGTGATTCTAGATTTGTTAGTTTGAATATTAAATGCAACACTTTGGCTAAAAAATGCAGTTTTTGATATTTTTCATCTCGTAAGTTATTAAAAGTGTTG
>CACYDF010000069.1 GCA_902773085.1 uncultured Erysipelotrichaceae bacterium | reverse complement strand
TATAATATTGGTGAGATAGGTAATATTTTAACTATTCCATATTATTTAACTTTCTTATTATCTGAATAAATCTATTTGAATTAATGTTATAAAAAAATAACTTTTATTAATCTGTTAGTCTGTCTAAATATACAATAATTTACCAATCTGTAGAAGAAGTATCTGCTTCATTAGATCTTTTTTCTTTATTTGCTTTTTTCTCTTGCCATTCAATTGAACCATAGTCTTTAGGAATAAATAAAGAATAATTACAAATACAACTTGCAATACCAGTTCCAGCAATTGAAAGAAGGGCAAAAAATCCTTGGAAGAATGTTGAAACACTTAATCCAACATATTGACCATTTGTAATTATTAATATAGCAAGAAAGAAAATAATTCCTGAATACAAAGCTAAAACTCCAAAAACTGATAAATGGATAATTGAATAAAATCTAGAATTATCATCTTCTTCAGGAACAGTTAATAAATATTTACTTGTCTTAGGAATAAAAAGAAGAATTGTACAAACCATATTCCAAGTAAAAGTTGCCATTACAAGAAGTAGTGCAACCATAATTAAAATACTATTTGTATCACTTCTAAATGCCTGAATAAAAGCATTACCTTTAAATTGAGGATCACTATATAAATTAAGGAAAAGAAAACCAAATGCAAGTGCACTTAAAAAAGTTGCACAGCTATATGCAAACTTAATAATATTTTCTTTAGTAGATAGAAGTTCTTTAAATTTTTGAATCATTGATTTACACCTCTTTTTTAAACAAATGTATTATACCAAATAATAAAAATAATTTAATTATTTTTCTCAGTACTATATATTTTAATTACCTGACTTTTTGTTGCTAAATATAAAGGAATTACAAGTAAAGAAGAAATAGTACCATTAACAATAGAAACAAGAAATCTAATTAATATAATAGAAAAAGTAAGTCCACTAGGATAATTCATTATTAAACCATCTAAAAATAAAATTAGAGAATTAACTCCTGTTAATAATAAGTTAGCAAAAATACAGATTAAAAAATAAAAGATATAATTAACTAATTTTTTAGACTCAATTAAATCAATATCTTTTTTTCTAAATAAGTTATATCCAAGCCAAATAGGAACGATTCTAAATAGTGGAGGAAGCATCCAAAGCAAAGTAGTTGGACTTAATCCATACTCAGAAAATAGTTGGCATAAAAACTCTCCAACAATTCCAATTGATAAACTTGTATATAGTGGAAAAGCAATTGAAGCATAAATAACAATTACTCCAACAAAAGAAATCTTAAACTGCATAGTAATACTAATTGATAAAAATCTTGAAAAAACAAAATATAAAGCAGAAAATAAAGCGACAACAGCTAAATTAATAATAACTTGATTTCTCCTCATTTTTCCCCCCTTTAAAACAAAAATCTTAGTTGTAAACAACTAAGATGATTGTTATTTCTTAAAAAAAGCAATTAAACTATTTACTTACTTTACTAGCAGCCTGGTTTGCTTTTTCAACTAATTTAGCAAATTCACTTGGATTTGAACTAGCAAGTTCAGAAAGCATCTTTCTATTAAGTTCAATATTTGCTTGTTTTAAACCAAACATGAACTTTGAATAACTAGTATTGTTAATCTTGCAAGCAGCAGAGATTCTTCTAATCCATAATTTACGAAAATCTTGTTTTCTTTCTTTTCGACCATTAAAGGCGTACCATTCAGCTCTTAAAACAGATTCTTTGGCTGTTTTATAAAGTCGATGACGTGAACCAAAATAACCTTTGGCCTTTTTTAAAATCTTATTTCTTTTTCTAGTATGTACACTTCCACCTTTTACTCTCATAACCTATCTCCTTATTTACTAATTAAGCCTCTAACAATTTTTTCTTGAGTAGGCTTTAAATATCTAGCCTTACGATTGTTAACTAAAGTCTTGTGTTGCTTGTTGTGTGATAAATGAGCAGTATTTTGATTCCACTTTTTATATTTACCAGTTCCTGTTTCTTTAAAACGTTTGGTAACTGCTTTTTTTGTTTTCATTTTTGGCATACTTTGTCCTCCTACTTTTTCTTGGGATTAACTACACAAGAATAATCTCGACCATTCATCTCAGGAAGTTTTTCAACTTCACCAAGTTCACTTATCATTGCAGGGAAAGTGTTAAGTGTTTGTTCAACAATATCCATTCTTTGCATCATTCTACCTTTGATGAAGACAGATACTTTAACTTTCATTCCTGCACTAAGGAATTTGTTAGTAGCATTTGCTTTAATCTGCAAATCATGTTTATCAGTTGTTGCAGTAAAACGAATTTCTTTAACAATCGTTTTCTTTTGATTCTTTTTAGCTTCTTTTTCTTTTTTAGCTTGCTCAAACTTATATTTACCATAATCAAGTATTTTACATACTGGTGGCTTTGCTTGAGGTGAGACACAGAATAAATCCATATCTTGATCTAAAGAACGTTGTTGTGCTTCTTGAATTGGAACAACTCCAATCCTTTCTCCATTAGAATCAATTAATAATACTTCTTTAAAAGTAATTTTCTCATTAACTAATTCTTTAACATAGTTTTGTTTTTTTGCCTGAGATGGCTGATTACCTTGGTTTATAATCTCTTACCTCCAATAAATAAAAATGGGCTATAGCAGAAACTATATCCCTTAAATGCAAAAATAAGAATAATTAATATTACTTTTGGCATTTGACCTAACTAGACCTTACCAGTTCAGGTGAGAAATAATTCTGCTTTCCATTAACAGTATTAAATTATAATATTCTATTATCTATTAGTCAATTAGTTTTTCTTTGTTTAATTACTTCATCGTTTTATTAAACAGAATAAATTCTTTAAATCTAGGAAGCTG
>CACYDF010000068.1 GCA_902773085.1 uncultured Erysipelotrichaceae bacterium | reverse complement strand
ATTTTTTTAGATCCAGATATTGGCGTTACATCAGCTGTCGTTTTCCAAGTTTGAGAAGCATTTGCTGCATCACTTTTTGATAGAGTTGCAGGAGTAATACTAATTAAATTATTTGAAACATTTGCAACTGTTTTAAACTTAGATTCATCAACGGAAGCAAAGTAAGATTTTATTTGTTCATATTCTTCATATCTTTTTGGATAGTTAGTTTTAATTTGAGCAAGGGAATAATTTTTTTCATAAGCATCGTTAATAGAATTAACAAATGTCGTTTCATAATCTTCTCTGTCATCATAAATAAATGAGACTGAATGTTGATTGAAATAGTTATTGAAAATAATATTTCTTGGATATGAATTTTCAGTTGCTTTATCACCAGTTGCATTATAAGTGACTTGTTCACCAGAATCAGATTTAGTAACTGATGCATTGTATTTTAAAGATAAAGCAGCAGAAAGAGGAATTCCATAAATTTTACCAGTAGAAATCTTTGTATCAGAAATTGTATCTTTAACTGGAGAAGAATCAACAACATCTGGAACTCTTAAATCTTCTTTAATAGAAACATTCTTATCTCCATCTTTTCTAACTCCATCTTTTGTTTTTGGATTTACAAAAGAATCATAAGCATATAAACCAAGTTTGAATTCATTAATATAACTTGTTGACTTGTTCATTGAAATACCAGAACTAGAACCAGCAAGTTCACCATAGTTATTAGCAGATCCTTCATCATCAGAGAAAAGATAAGCAACATCAGAGAACTTTGTAGATGTTGATAAGTTTCTAATAGTATTTCCTAATTTTTCAGCATTGTCAGAAGAAATCTTTGCAGAAACAATACCAGCTTTAGAAGATGAATCAGCAGCATCAACCTTAACTAGAATATGAGAAACATGATAAGGAACTTCATCATTGACATAGTTTTTAGCAAGTTGTTCACTTACAACATAAAGTTCATCATTATCACTCTTTTTAATAGAAGTATATGAATTTTTATTTTCAGTAACTTGTTCATCAGCAAGATATTTGGCTTTTAAGTCATCAACAGAAAGAACATGTTCATTTTCAAAAGTTTTTTCTTGTTCTTCTTTATATGATGTACCATTATCACTTGAACTCTTTTTCCAAGTTTCTTCTAAATCATCAATCTTCTTTTGAACTGTTGCTCTCATACCAGCTGTTGGTTGAGTAACAAGTTGAGCAATAACTTTCTTTGATGTATTAAAGTAAGCTTTTGCAGAAGCATTATGTTTTGTTAAGTCTTCATAAAGTTCTGTAAATGTAAATTGTCTTCCATCAACACTTACAATAGTATCTTCAACATACTTAGTGTTTGGATAAGTATATTCTTTCGAACAACTAACAAGTCCAGATACTAAGCCAGCGATAACAAGGATGGATGATACTGACTTTTTCTTATTCATTTGTTTCCTCCTGACACCGAAATATTAGCACAATAAAAAATTATACTAAAATCACAAACAATATTTTAAACCAATTTGATTGTAATTTAAAGTAAAAAAAACAAAAATATAAAAATATTTTTATTTTATATAATAAATATATTTGAGTTATTCAATATATTAACGAGTTTTTTTCGTTATTTAAGTAATCAAATATTATAATAGAATATTGAAATGAAACAGATAATTGCAATTACTAATCAAAAAGGGGGAGTTGGTAAAACAACAACAGCTTATAATTTAGCTAGCTCTCTAAGTAGGTATAATAAAAAAATATTACTAATTGATCTTGATCCACAAGGAAACTGTTCTCAAGCAATTGGCTTTGACCCTACTTTATCTAAAAGAACGATTGCAGAACTTTTTACAGGAGAGAGTGATTTACATAAAGTCATTAAAAAAACAAATATTAAAAATATTCATCTAATACCTGCTAATTTACATTTAGCCATGGTAGAAAGTTTTCTTCTTCAACAAAATAATAAATTTGATCCAAGAATATTAAAAGAAAAACTTGAATCAAAAGAAATTGATTTATATGATTATGTAATTATTGACTGTCCTCCTTCGCTTGGCTTACTTTCTTTAAGTGGACTAATTGCTGCTAATTCTTTAATCATACCTGTTCAATGTGAGTTTTTTGCCCTTGATGCTCTTGCCCAACTTCTTTCAACTATTCACACAGTCCAAGGAAGTTATAATCCTAATTTAGATATTATGGGAATTTTACTTACTATGTTTGATGCAAGAACAAAGTTTTCATTTGAAATAGCAACTGAAGTAAGACAATCATTTAAAGATAAAGTTTTTACTACATATATTCCAAGGAATACTAATATATCTGAGGCAATCAATGCTGGAGTACCAATTAATGACTTCAAACCAAAATCAGCAGGATCACTAGCTTATGCATCTCTTGCTAGAGAGGTACTTGAATACAATGAAAGAAAAGAAAACAAATAATCGTTTAACTGATTTAACTAAAAAATATTCTTCTTACAATGTTATTAGTGAGATAGAAAATAATTTATCAAAGCTTTCTCCAAGTAAGATTAATACTAGTGAAATCATTATTGACCAATTACTTGATTTATCTTTATATAATCTTGATTTATATAAGTCACTTGAAGAATCGATTCTTTCAGAAGGAGTTTTAACTCCAGTAATTTTATATAGTGACTCAAATAAAAAATATCTAATTAATGGAATTAAAAGATATTTAATTGCAAAGAAAAATAATATATCTTCTCTTCCTTGTCTAGATATTTTTATAGATAGAAATAAAATTAATCAATATATCATTAATGAACTAAGTAAAAATAATGACAATATTTTAATTAGAACTCATTGTTATATGAAATTAATTGAAATATATAATTATAGCCAAGAACAAATATCAAATATGAGTAATATATCTTTATCAAATATTAAAAACATATTACGACTTGATTTACTTCCTGAATATATTAAGAAAGACATAATTGATAATAAAGTCAGTTATGGAAAAGCAAGGGCATTACTTAATCTTGATAAAGATAATCAAGATAAATTATATGAACTTGTCATCAATCCAAAATATTCAGTTAGAGATATTGAAAAATATAAAAGAAAATATATTGGTAATACTTCCAAAGTAACAATCAGTCAAAAACATAAGAGTATCAAAATCACTTTTTTATCTGAAGAAGAGGCAAGTAAAAATATTGAGAAAATAAAAAAGTTATTTTCGATTGATTAGTCTTTTATCTCTTTCAAGAAGAGAAAATTTACATCCGCAATAATTTTGTCTATATATATCGAATTCTTTGGCAAGTTTAATTCCAATTAACTGACCATTGTTCTTTTTAAAATCTGAATATAGATATTTAGTTGTTGGATATTTCTTTTCTAAATCAAAAGCGATTTTATTTAGTTCTGCACTAGGCTTAAGACAACTTACTGTCATAACAGTTGTAAAGAAATCAAACTTATGTTCATATGCGTATTTATATGCAAGTTCAAGGCGATATTGGTGACATTTTAAACAAGCCATTCCACCTTCAAAATCATCTTTTCTAATTAGTAAATCTTTGTTATATTTTTCAAAGTCTTCTTCATTTACTATTAGATTAAATTTTATATTATTATCTTTACAATAATTATTTAGAAATTTCTTAACATTTTCTAATCTCTTATCATATTCTTCTTTTGGATAAATATTTGGATTAAAGAAACCGACAGTGACATCAAAATATTTTGCAAGAATTGAAAAAGGATATGTAAGGCAAGGTGAACAACAAGCATGTAAAAATAAGCTTGGTCTAATATTAGACTTTTGAATCTCTTCGATCATCTCGTTAAATTTTTTATTATAGTCAATATTGTTCATAATATTAGCATAGCATCTCCAAAAGAAAAAAATCTAAATTTATTTTCTACTGCATAGTTATATGCTTCTAGAATTAAATCTCTACTAGCAAAGGCAGAAACAAGCATTAATAAAGTTGATTTAGGTAGATGAAAATTAGTAATTAAAGCATCGACAACATTAAATTTATATCCAGGATATATAAATAAATTTGTCTTATCTTCGTCTTGAATAACCCGTTGAAACTTGTTATAAACACTTTCTAGTGTCCTAGTAGAAGTTGTACCAATAGATATAATTCTTCTTTTTTCTTTTCTAGCTTGTTCGATTCTTTTTGCAGCATCACTTGAAATTGAATAGTACTCAAAGTGCATATCATGTTTTCGAATATCATTTTCTTTTACTGGTTTAAAAGTTCCAAGTCCAATATGCAAAGTAATATCTACTACTTCTACTCCTTTACTTTTTAATTCATCAAAAAGTTCTTTAGTAAAATGTAGTCCTGCTGTTGGAGCTGCTGATGAACCATCAATTGAAGCATATGTAGTTTGATATCTACTAGAATCTGATAATTTCTTTTTAATATATGGAGGAAGAGGAATATGAGCAATTTCGTTTAATATTTCTAAAAATATTCCTTGATAATAAAACTCAAAAACTCTTATTCCTTCACCTTTAATTTCAATACATTTTCCTTTTAATTTAGGTGAGAAATTAATGATAGTATTTAGCTTAATTACTTTTGCATTTCCACATAGACATTCCCAGACATTTTTTCTTTCTTCATGAAGAAGAAGAACTTCTACTGATGCATTAGTTTCTTCTTTTATTCCATATAGTCTTGCAGGGATAACTTTGGTATTATTTCTAACTAATAAATCACCCTTATTTAAATACTTAACAATATCATGAAAAGACTTTTCTTCTTTAAAAGAATTAGTCTTTCTATCTACTACTAGTAGTCGAGAATTATCTCTTTTTTTTGCAGGAGATTGAGCAATTAATTCTTCAGGTAAAATATATGAATAATTATTGATATCATATACATCATAATCGAATTTCATTTAAAAACCTCTTTCACTTCCAAAGTCTTGTAGTATTTTAGCTGCATATGATAAAAACTTATCTTCTTTAATTGCTTTTCTTGCTTCTTCCATAATTCTAATTAAGAATCTAACATTATGAATAGAACATAATCTTCCACCAAGAGATTCTTCACATTTCATTAAGTGATGTAAATATGCTTTTGTATAGTTTTTACAAGTATAACAATCGCATTTTTCAATCGGATTAAAATCATCTTTATAGACACTTTTTAAAATATTAATTCTTCCTTTTCTAGTTAGTAATGATCCGTGTCTTGCTAGACGTGTTGGTAAGACACAGTCAAACATATCAACCCCTTTTCTTATACCATCAAAAAGCATATCAAGAGAGCCTATCCCCATTAAATATCTTGGTTTATTATAAGGAAGAAAAGGAATAGTAATTTCCACTTCATGATATTCAGTTAGACGCGGTTCACCAATTGCAGTTCCACCAATTGAATAGCCATCAAAATCCATGCTAACTAGTTCACTAGCACAGTACTGTCTTAAATCAGGATAGTCGCCTCCTTGAACAATGCCAAAAAGAGCTTGGTCTTTTTTAGTATGGACTTTCTTTCCTCTTTTTGCCCAACGTAAAGTCCTATCTACTGATTTAGCCATATATTCTTTTGAACAAGGGAAAGGAGGGCATTCATCAAATGACATAATAATATCAGCACCTATTCTTTCTTGAATCTTAATTACTTCTTCTGGAGAAAAGAAATGTTTATCTCCACTAAGAGGATCTTTAAAAGATACGCCTTCTTCGGTAATCTTATCTCTTAATTTTGTTAAAGAAAAAACTTGATAGCCTCCACTATCAGTAAGTATGGGTCCATCATAGTTCATAAAAGAGTGGATACCACCAGCTTTTTGAATTATTTCAGAACCAGGTCGAAGTTCTAAATGATATGTATTTGCTAAAATTATTCCAGCATTCATTTTCTTTAGTTCATCACTTGAAATTCCTTATACTGTTGCCTGAGTTCCAACTGGCATAAACATAGGTAGTTCAACTACTCCATGAGGAGTATGTAAAAGAGAATATCTAGCTGAAGAATTTTTATCTTGATGTAAGACTTCTATATAAAATTTATTATTCATATTATTTCTTAAAATAATCACCTATTTTAGAAATTAATAATTCTTTTGCAATATTAGGATTAGCTTTTCCTTTTGAAAGTTTCATTACTTGACCAACTAAATATGAAAAAGCATGGTCTTTTCCATTTTTATATTCATTAATTGCATTTTCATTTTCATTAATAACTACATCTACTATCTTTTCTATTTCAGAAGAAGAATTAATTTGTTCAATTCCTTTTTCAGAAATTATTACATCTGGTTTTTTACCACTAGTTAGCATTTCTTCTAAAATCTCTTTTGCCTGTTTAGAATTAATCTTATTTTCTTTTACAAGAGATACAAAAGTAACTAAAGAATTTTTAGAAAACTTCAATGAATCTATTCTAGATTCATTCTTATTTAAATATGCCTTGATATCACCTAAAAGGAAGTTCCATAAGATTTTATAATCAGCTCCTCTTTTAATTAGTTCATCATAATATATAGTGATATCTTGTTCTCTAAGAAGTTCATTTATTTCATAATTATTTAATCCTAGTTTTGATAGTTCAACCCTATACTGGCTAGGAAGCTTATTCATGGTGTGGATTGCATCATAAATAAGTTCATCATCTAAATCGATTGGAACAATATTAGGTTCTCGAAAATATTTATAATCAACTGCACTAGTTTTCTTTCTTAATAAAACAGTTTGCTTTAATTTTTCATCATATCTTCTTGTTTCTGATTCAACTTTATTAGAAGAAAGAATAATCTTTTTTTGTCTTTCAATTTCAAAATCAACTGCATCTTTAATATTTTGAATAGAATTAAGATTTTTAATTTCACACTTAGTTCCCATCTTTTTAGAACCTTTTTCTTTTAATGAGATATTTATATCACATCTAAGTGAGCCATCTTCCATCTTTCCATCACTTGCATTTAAATATGTAACTATTTCTCTAATTGTTTCGACATATTTCATTGCTTCTTCACCAGAGTGCAAATCAGGATTAGAGACAATTTCAAGAAGAGGAATACCGGCACGGTTATAATTAATAAATGACATATTATCTAGATGTAATTGTTTTGCAGTATCTTCTTCTAAATGGGCATTATCAATTGTACATATTAGTTTTTCACCTGAATCAAGATTTAATTCTATTTTTCCGTTTTTGCCGATTGGATTAAATTGTTGAGTTATTTGATATCCTTTAGGTAAATCAGGATAGAAATAATTCTTTCTATCAAAATATAGAGTATGGGCAATTTCCATATTTAAGGCTGAACAAATCTTAATTGCTAAAATAACTGCTTCTTTATTTACTACTGGTAAAGAACCAGGGAGAGCAATATCAACTGGTAATATTTGCGTATTTGATTCTTCACCAAAAGTTGAAGGAGCACGTGAAAACATTTTTGTTTTAGTTTTAAGCTGAACGTGGATTTCAATACCAATAATACTTTCTAATTCCATATTATTCCTTTACTAAATTAGATAACTTAGTAATCTTTTCAATTTCACTTGCAAGAGAAAAGACATATCCATCTTCAAATATTCTTCCAGTTACATTTACTCCTAGTGGCATATTATTAATAAAAGTTAAAGGAAGGGTAATAGAAGGATTTCCTCCAAAATTACCTAAAGTTAAAATATTATCAAGAAAGTCAGGCTTACTTGACCACTTAGTATCTAGTTCACTTATCTTTGGTGGAAGAGAATATGCTGCTGGAAGAAGAAGATAATCATGTTCATCAAAGAATTTATTTAATTCATTAACAATTAATCTTCTTGCTTTTTGAGCACGAGTAAACATCTCTTCTTGATTTTGAGAAAGAAGTGAAAAACTACCAATTACAAATCTTCTTTTAATTAGTTCAGAAAAGCCTTTAGTTCTAGCTTTAGTCATATATTCAACCCAGCTAGTGGCATTTTCGACACCAGGACCATATTTAATTCCATCTAAACATGCATTGTTGCTATTTGCTTCTGCACAAGAAATAATCATATATGTTGGATATAAAGCATAAAGAAGTTCTTTAGGATAATCATATTCACTTACGATATATCCTTTTCCTTTAAGACTTGATAATAAATTATCAAAAGCTTCTTTAATTTGTTTGTTGGTAATAGAATTATAAACTTCCTTAAAATATCCAATCTTTTTAAATGTTTTCTTTTTTAATACATAATCTTGATATTTTTCTTTCTTTCTAGTTGAAGAAGACATATCTTTATTATCATAACCAGAAATATAAGAAAGAATATAGCTAGCATCTAAAACATTTCTAGTAAAGTAACTAACTGTATCTAAACTAGTTGCAAAAGAAAGAAGTCCATATCTAGAAACTCTTCCCCAAGTAGGTTTAAATCCAACTAATCCAGCATGAGAAGCTGGTTTTCTTACTGAATCGCCAGTATCAGAACCAAGAGCAAATGGGACAATACCAGTAGATACTACTCCTGCTGAACCACAACTAGATCCACCAATAATTCTTTTATGGTCGTAAGGATTAGTTGAAACTCCTTTATGAGAAGTAGTTCCATTTCCTCCCATTGCTAGTTCATCCATAGTTGTTTTACCCATTAAAATCATGCCTGCATTTTTTAATTTAGTAATTACACTTGCATCAAAAATAGGTATATATCCATTAAGGATATTACTCGAGGCTGTTGTTTCTACTCCTAAAGTAGAAAAATTATCTTTTGCAAAAAAAGGAATTCCTTTAAGGATTTCTTCTTCTTTGATTTCTTTTATTTCTTTAGCTTGTTTTCTAGCTTGATCAAAGCAGCACGCTTCAAAACAATTACATTTATCTTTTTCTGAAAGAGATATACATTCTTCAACTAGTTCTATCGGCGTTACTTTTTTTTTAACTAACGCAGAGTGAATCTCAGTTATTGATTTATTCATCCACATCGCTATTTACCCCTATAACTTTAGGAAGCTTGATTTGATTACCAAAAGCCGTATTAGAATTTTTTAATGCAAGAGCTCTTTTTAATGGTTTTAAAGGAATATCATCTGCAAGTTTATGTTGATGTTCTTTATATGGAAATGTCATCGGTTCAACTTCATCAACTCCTTTTATTGAAGAAAGAAATCCAACTTGTGCATAGACAGTATCAAATTCATTAAAAATGGTATCTACTTCTTCACTTGTAAGATCAAACATCATATTTTTGGCACACTGCCTTATTATATTTTTAGTAATCTTAATCATAATTAGTCTTTAAAGTTGTTGATAATATATTTAACGTCTTCTTTAATTAAAACATCTTCATTTTTAGCAAAATCTTTAAAGATATCGATGGCAACACTAGAATTAACTTTTACACCGCGTTGAGCAAATTTCTTTTCTAAGAATCTAAGTAGTTCAATAATATATTCATAAACTACTTGCATAGCTTTTTGACTAAGTAAGTCCATTAATATTTGACCAGATTCAAAATTGTATCTTGAAGAATGGGCTAAATCAGTAGTTATTTCATATATTGTTAAAAAGCTATTTGCATTTTTTTCACTTACATATAAACCAGAAATCATACTAGCTACTAAAGATAAATCATCATTATTATCTTTATCAATAAAGAAATATGGCTTTTCTTTCATCTTTGAAACTAATTCATCTAATGAAAGAGAATATTTATCTTTATAATATGATTCATATATAGCATTTAAATCATTTTGATATGCAAAATTAGGAGCACCACTAATTTCATTTAGATAATTATTTAGTTTTAAACGTGAATTAACTGATAATGCTTTTTTGAATAATTCTTTTTTAGTATCATCACTTGAATTAATAAAGTAGTTTACACTTGTAAGCTGAGAAAAAGAAGCAAACTTATTTAATACTTGTTCACCAAGTCCGAGTGACTGACAGAAAAACATATCAAGGCATAAAGAATTTAATTTAACAAAAAAGTCATATGCATATGAATCTTTTTTACCATTAATTGTAGCAAAGTTTTCTTTGATATATTCAAAAGCACCATTAATCCAAGATGCACTTTCAATATGATTTCTAAAGAAAGGATTATTAATAAAATCTTGAGAAAATGAAATAACTTCCTTATTGTAGACAATAAGACCATTTTCAGCAAGATACTTCATAACATAGTCAATAACTATATCGATATTCTTATTTCTTAGTTCATTATATTTTTCTTTTAGTTCTTCATTTTCATCAAAACCAGGATGGATTGAGTTAGTAAAGAATAGATATGTCCTATTATTCATCTCATCATAAACAGGAGTCTCTTCTAAAAGTTTGTTCATATCAATATCATCACTGACCCTGTCTTTTAAATATCCGTAGAAACAATTAGTTTCAGCTACTCTTTTTTTAGCAGTTTCATCATCCCACTTGAAAACTTCTTTAATCGTATCAAGACTCTTTTTCTTAGCAGATGCTAAACTGTTATATACTTTTCCAGATTTATCTTCATTAGATAAAATGGTTCGAACATTATCTTCGTTATTAAATGGATATAGATATCTATATAATTTTGCTTTACCTAAAGATATCTTTCCTTCACCAAGCATTTTTAAAATACAAATAGTTTCAATAATCTTTTTACAGTTATTATCGACACCTATTGAATTGATATTTGCTGATATTTTATTTATTAATAAACTTTGTGCGTTTGAAACAAGATCTGAAAGTAGTCCACAAAAAATATATTCGTAATCACTAATATCAGGTTTTTTGAACCTTCTTATAATACCTGTGTCGATGACCTTTAAATGGCCATATAAATCATCTAAAGAAATGTTACTATTTGCATTATCGTTTTCGTTTTTCATAACTATTACTATTTTAAACTATTTTGCCTATTTTTAAAGAGTTTTTTTAATCTCTATTAAATATTATTTAATTTGTTTAAATATTAAGCATAAAAAAACAAATTAAATAAAGACAATATTTATTAGAAAAATATAAGATTTAAATATTAAATTTACTTCTTAATAGAAGCTATATATGATTTGATTTCTTTTGCAACATCATAGGGGTTATCAACATTTGAAAAAGAAAATGATGCTGTTTCACCATATGATCTATTTCTTGGTTGATTGACAATTGGTGTTGATGAACTACCAATAATAATAGTACCAGTATTTGGTTTAATAAATTTATCATAGAAACCGACTTTAACATCAACAAGTTGAACCATATTTAAATCTAGAGAACTAAAGTCAACTCCGATAAAGCCTGATTTAATAACAAGTCTTTTATTTGTAACAACATAACATGTTTTACCATATCTAACATAATGGATTAAAGCAGTACCAACACTTGCCATTAAAACAATAAAAGAAGCAACAGCAAATAAAATAATTGATATTATATTAAAAAAACTGTCTTCTTCCCCATTACCAATAGATGCAACAATTGCAAAAATAACAAAGAAACCAGCAACTAATAAACTTGGAAATAAAGTGACAAGAATATTTAACCATATGAATCTAGTTTTATTAGGTTTATATGATTTAACAATAGTTTCATCATCATCTAATACTTTTTTAAATTCATCTAACTCATTCATAAATAAACTCCTTATAAGACGATAATAATTTATCAAATAGTTATTCTTTTGTCAATAATAGCCCGTTGAATGAGATAACATGATGTGATCCTCACATATTTATAACTGTCATGAATTCGTGTATAGTTATATTGCTATTAAACTTTACATTTAGCACAATATAAAAGGATGATCACATCATATTGTCTCAATTTTAATTTGACCTTTTTTGTTACTTGTAAAAAAACCAATCTAAAGATAGTAAAGAAAGTAGAGTAAATAACGAAAAAGAAACATCATCAATAAATGATGATGAGATAAGTTACAAATAAATCGGTCACTAGCCCTACTAAATTGACTTTCACGATTTTTGACAAGCGATTTTTATAAATTATAGTTTTTTATCAAAAAACTAATAAAAATAGCCACTTTTTGAGAT
>CACYDF010000067.1 GCA_902773085.1 uncultured Erysipelotrichaceae bacterium | reverse complement strand
GTTAAATTTATTTAAGTAAGAAGTAATAATTTTATTACTTTCTAAATCTGCATTAGTTACAGGAGAATTATCTTCTTTGTAATTAACAGAAAAAGAAGATTTATATATTTTCATTATTGCAGCACAAGCAGAAGTAACTGCTTGAACCATAGTTTTAAATATTGAATCTAATTTTGTATTCATTTAATATAATTATTCGTCATCTTCATTTTCATCATCAAGATTAGGATTAATTATATTATCATCTTCGTATTTGTCATCATCACTTTCATCAGTAAATGATTTATTATCATCTTCTTCATCATTTTGATAATCTTCTAATAATTCTTTTTCTTCATTTTCAACATCTGAATATGCGCCATTCATATCGATATGGACATTTTCATATAATTCTTTTTCTTTTAATACCCAAGTGTTATTTTCTTTAATAACAAATCTGCCATCGACAGTTAAAGCAGTATAGAAACGACTGGCCATTTCTTTTTTTTCTTCATCAGTGGATTTAGATTTATTTGCAACACCATCTAAAAGTTCATTAAAAGGCATTGGTGTGAATTTATCTTTTAAAGATGTATATCTAGAAAGTAGAATCTCATATGCTTGATCTACGAAACTGACCTTATTTACCATAATTATATATCTCCTTATTATTAACCTAATAAATAATATAATACTTACACTAAAAGTGCAAATGTTTATTTTTCATTAGTCATTGAACTTGGTGCACTTACTCCAATTAAATCTAGACTATTTGCAAGAACTATTTGACTTGCTTTTACTAAAGATAATCTTTGATTAGTCAGATCTTTGTTTGTATCATCAAGAACCCGACAATTAGTATAAAAATCATTAATAGCTACAGATAAGTTATAGACAAATGAACAAACTTTATATGGTTCGTTACTACTTATTGCACTTTCTATTACACTAGGAAATTCTTTTAATAATAAGATAAGATTCTTTTCTTGTTCACTAACAAGTAAGGAAGAGCCTTCTTTTAGAGGAAGGAACTTTTTACCTTTAGTAAGAATTGAGCAAAGCCTTGCATGAGTGTACTGACAGTAATATACAGGATTTTCATTTCCGACTTTTCTTGCTAAATCGATATTAAAGTCAAGGTGAGATGAACAACTTCTTGAGACAAAGAAGTATCTTATAGCATCAATAGGTGCTAAAGAAAGGAGTTCATCAAGAGTAATTGAAGTACCAGATCTTTTAGACATAACAAATTCTTTTCCGTTTTTAAATAGTTTTACCATCTGTACTAGTACGACATTTAAATTGTTATCATTATGTCCTAAATCTTTTTGAGAAGACTTTAATCTTGTTACATACCCGTGATGATCAGCTCCAAATATGTTTACTAATAAATCAAAGCCTCGATTAAATTTATCATTGTGATAAGCAATATCAGGAAGAAGATATGTATTACTTCCATCTGATTTAATTAGAACTCTATCTTTATCATCACCATCTTTTGTTGTGTTTAACCACAAAGCATTATCTTTAGTATAACAATAAGGTTTTAATTTTTCTAAAACCAGTTCAATATCTCCCCTATCTTTAATTGCTTTTTCAGAAGTATAGACATCTTGATCAACTCTAAATTTATGTAAAACTTTTTTAATTTCAGATAAGAAATATTTGATAGAAAAGTTTTTAATTACTTCGAGATTTTTTTCATCAAGATTTATAAGCTTTTCTCCATACTTTTCTTTTAAAGATTGAGCACAAGAAATTATCTCTTTTCCATGGTATCCATCTGTTGGGATTCTTGCACTTCTTGGTTTAATTAAACAAGAGTATCTTGCATGGACACTCTTGGCTAGATTATTAATTTGAACTCCAGCATCATTTATATAATATTCTCTTGTAACTTTATAACCAGCCTTTGAATAAATTCTAGCTAGGCAGTCTCCAATTGCAGCACCTCTAGCATGGCCAATATGTAATAGACCAGTGGGGTTAGCAGAGACATATTCGACGTTGACTGATTTATTTTTTCCAATAGAAAGATTTCCATAATTTGAACCAAGTGAAATTATTTCTTTTATAACAGAACCAAGTTCGTCACTTTTGAAAAAGAAGTTAAGAAAACCAGGATTAACTGCTTCAACTTTTTCAACTCCTTCAAGAGAAAACGCACTAGCAATTTTATTAGCAAAATCAATTGGAGAAAGAGAGACTTCTCTTGCTTTTTTTAATGCAATATTGCAAGCATAATCTCCGTGTTCTCTTCTATCAGATTTAATGAGTGCTATTTCTTCTTCAGAAACTTTAACACCAAATTTAGATAATATTTTTTTAAGTTTAATTTTAATTTCTTGTTCAATCATAATTCACCTATTTAATAATTGATATAGTAGAATAGCATTCAATTGCTTTTCCTTTTCCGACTTCTCCGCAAGACTCTTTTGTTCCTGAATGTACTGCAATATTCGAAATATTTATATTTAGCAACTTTGACAAACTAGAAACAATTTGTTCTCTAATGGGATTGATTTTTGGTTCTTGAGTAATGATAGTAATAACAACATTGTTTAATTTATATCCTTCTTTTTTTAGTAAGTCTAAACTTAAAGAGAGGATCTTTGTTGAAGGCATATCTTTAGTTTCTTCTTTTTGATCACTAAAGAAATAACCGATATCTTCTTTACCAACACTTGATAAAATTGCATTAGAAAGAGAATGTAAAATTATATCTCCATCAGAGTGTGCATCTATCATTTTTTTTGACGGGAAAGAAAGTCCACCAAGAGTAATACTATTTCCTTTTATTAGGCGATGAATATCATAACCAAATCCTATTTTAATATCGTTCATTTTTTCACCGCAGCAGATTTAATATATAAAATATCTCCATCTTTTACTAGATAATCTTTTCCAACAGTTTGTATCTTTCCAGCTTCTTTTAAAGCATGTTCACTTTTGTATTTCATAATGTCATCATAACTAAACACTTCTGCTTTTAAGAAGAACTTTTCAAAATCAGAATGGATGATTCCTGCACATTCTTTTGCACTCATTCCATTTTTAAAAGTCCATGCTCTAACTTCATCTTCGCCAGCTGTAAAAAAGGTTCTTAAACCAAGTAAAGTATAAGAAGTAAAAGCTATTTTATCTAGCCCAGTTAATGAGGTTTGTAAAGATGATAAATACATGTCTCTATCTTCTTTTGAAACACGGGAAAGTTCTTCTTCTAATTTTGCACAAATTGGGATGCATTGAGAATTGTTTTCTTTTGCGTATTTTTCTAGTGCATTATAGTTAGGATTGTTACTAGGGTTTGAGTATGTATCTTCATCGACATTTCCAACATAAATAACGGGTTTTAAAGTAATTAAATTTAGACTACTAATTACTTGTTTTTCTTCGTTATTTAATTCAACTGCAGAAGCTAGTTTTTCATTTTTTAAAGCTTCTACTAATTTCTTTATTACATTACATTCAAGTTGTTTTTCTTTATCTTTTGTAACTGCAGCTTGTTTTTCAATCTTTTCAAGTCTTTTATTTAAAACTTCTAAATCACTTAGTATTAATTCGAGATTTATTTCATTAACATCATTAATAGAATTTACTTCTCTACCGTTATAAGTAAGTATTTGATCATTAATAAAACACCTAACAACGTGAATTATTGCGTCTGTATTCCTAATATTTCCTAAAAATTGATTACCAAGACCCTCTCCTTTTGATGCTCCTTTTACTAATCCAGCAACATCTGTGAATTCAAAAGTAGCTTTAACTTGCTTCTTTGGATTATATAAAGACACTAAATTAGAAAACCTTTCATCATTTATTTCAACTATCCCGCTATTTGGTTCAATAGTTGCAAAAGGATAATTAGCAGCTAGTATATTGCTATTAGTTATCGCGTTAAATAGAGTTGATTTACCAACATTAGGTAAACCGACAATCCCTGCTTTAAGTCCCATAAACTAGTATATTTTACAATAAATAAATAAGAAGTAAAAAAAAGAATAAATAGACCTTGCTACTTATTCTTTAAATTACTTAAATAATATTATCTTTTAGTTAACTATAAAAGTATTTTTCCCTTCTTTAATGCTTTTTACAACTTTATTAACTAAGATGCAGATAGCTTTTTTAGATCTCTGTGTATCAAGTTTCAAAGTATATGGATTGTTAAGATAAGTTTTAATTTCAGAATAATTCATAGGTTTATATTCTACGAAAGAATTTGGATTTAAAGGTAGATGAACCTTAAGTGATTTTCTATTAAAACTAATCCATGCACAAAGGCGATGATTATATTTAATAGACATAAACCTTTTATATATAGTTGCCTTGATTTCATCTGTTTCAATACTTTCAACTATTTCTTGTAATACTTGTCTAGTTTCATCATCTGCTCTATTAATTTTATCTTCAAAAGTTAGGCGATGATATTTAGAAGATTTCTTTTCTTTTTTATTTACTGGCTTACTTGTTGTAGGCTTATTAACAATAGGCTTAGATTCACTATCGCTTTTCATTTTTTTATAAGCGGATGCACAAGGATTGGCTAAAGATTTATCACAATATTTACAAAAGAGATAATTGCCACACAAATCCCTTTTAGCTTTTTCGCTGTCGAGCCATTTTTTAATATCGATTTCGTTTTGTAACTTATCCATATTACACCCCCGAACTAAAGCGTTCCTACTATTATTATAATCAAATAATTTTTTTGTCAACAATTATTTAATCGGTATAAAAAATGGCTATTCATTAAAATAGAACTTCGGGTTTGATTTAAAAAAGATCATTTAGTGAATATTAGAAATGGTAAAAAGTTAATAGAAATAAATATAAACAGAATTAGGCAAAAACAAAAACAGCGATGAATAAAAAATTCATATTCTAACTGTATAACAACCAATTTTCAATACTAAAAACAACGCATATACGCAGTAATTAATATTTAACATTTTCTAATTAATAGAATAAAGTGTTTAATAGCCTGTAAATTTAAAAACTCTCCTTCTAATTTCTAAGAAGGAAATAGATTAATAAATATTGATTTAATTATTCTGCTTTTTCGAGTTGTGCAAGAGCTCTTCGCTTTCTTTTTCTAGTGACAATATACATTGGTATTCCAACTCCAAGGAGAGCTGCTCCAGGGAGAAGAGAACCGAATCCTACACTAAAGAGAACAGTTGCAGCAATAATACCAGGAGAGGAGAAATCTAATTCATCTAGAGAAAGGGTTCTATTAATTATATTCTCTTCTCCTAATTGATCGACGAGACTTAATGTAAGGGTAGATATTCCTGCTATTATTAAAATTATAGCAAGAGTAAGAACGGCTGAACCAACAATAATTAAAACTAGAAAAGGTTTTTCAGATCTTTTTGCATCAACATTAACAAGCGCTGAATTGTTCATTGTTTTTTTATTGTCTTCCACGTAATTATATTAACATAAAATATGATTTAAAAAAAGCAGTCAAATATCATAAAATAGTTAGTGATGAAAAATGGAATTATATTTGATTTAGACGGAACCTTGTGGGATGCTAGAAAGTCTTTATTAGAAAGTTATAATTTAACAATGGTAAAGCATAATCTAAAATATAGATTTACTTTTGACCAAGTTACTTCTTATATGGGACTAACTCCACTTGAGACTGTTGTTTTAGCTTTTAAAGATGTTGATACAAATAAGGGACTTGAATATTTTTCATATTTAGTTAAAGAAGAAATTGAATATTTAAAAATAAAGCCTGGAACAATGTTTGATAAAGAAATAGAAGTTCTTTCTTCTTTATCTAAGAAATATAATTTATTTATTGTATCTAACTGTGAAAGTGGATATATAGAGACATATTTAGATGGTCATAATACATGGAAATATTTTAAAGATTATTTATGTATAGGAATGACTAAAAAAGAAAAATACGAAAATATTCAAATAATTCAAGAAAAATATAATATTCAAAATGTAATCTATGTTGGAGATACAAAGAAAGACTATATTGAATCAACAAAAGCAGGGGTAAAGTTTATCCATGCAAGGTATGGATTTGGAAAAATTGAAGAAAAAGTTAATTATATTGATAAATTAAGCGACTTAGACCAAGAAATAGAGAAATTAATTATAAAATAGCAAATGTTATATAATATTTATATTAAGGAGATATTTGTAAATGTTAACAAATCAAGAAAAAGAAGACATTTACAACAAGTTATCTTCTTTTTTTGAACTAGATAAAGAAATTCCAATGGCAACCATTGCCCCTTATTTAAAAAATAATGGAATTGATTATCTATCTAAAGGCTATAAGAAATTAAAAACACTCTTAGAAGATTTAGATTTTATAAAAATAAGTCAAAAAAATGATGAAGATAAACATGTTGAATATGTCTTAATAAAAACTAAACAAAAGAAGTTAGACGAAAACAGACTATATTTAGATCTTACAAAAGAATATAAAGTAAATACTTTTTATCCGATTGCAAAAGTATCTCAGTATTTAAATTCTTTAAATTATGATTATAAAGATTATGGTTTTAAAAGGATGAAAGATTTTCTTTCTAGTATCGACTTTATTGAACTTAAAACTGAAGGAAAAGTGACAAGCGTTTTATTTAAAGCTGGATCAGGAAAAAGAGTTGAAAAAGAAAATAATACATATGGTAATGTTTTTACTCCAAATGTAATATGTTCTTCATTTAATGAAATCTTTTCTGTTAATTTAAAAGAAAAAGAAATCAATAAAATAATTAATGATTCACTAGGTATAGCAATAAAAGAAAAGTCATTATTAAAGATAGATGAAGCAATAGGTTTTATTATTAATTATAAAAATAAAAAAGAGAAGATTATTGCTACTATAAAAAAGTCAACTTCTAAAACACCATACACATATTATGTAAATTATTTGGGAGTACAATCAGATAGAAACAAAGGTGATTTTAAAGATAGGATAAAGTTTAACGATTATGAAAAGGCATTAAATGAATTATCTTCTTTAGCAGCAAGTGAACCGTGGTGTTATAAAGGATCAAAAGATAAACACGTTATATTAAAGATATATCTTATTTATACATTTAATCAACTAGAAAACAATAATCAAATTTTGATTAGTCCTAATAAGAAATATGCTTGTTTTAATACTGGATTAATAACATCTAATTTAGAAGACATTTTCTGCTTACTTGAAATAGTAAATTCTAGCTACATTTTTAAAGACTTTTGTATAGCGGGAGTAAAGCAGGCTGGGAAGATTTTAGTTGAAAATTTTTCACCTCTTCCCGAGAAAGCAAGATATGTATATAACACAGGTGATATTTACTTTGATACATCTGCTCAAGTTCTTATCGATTATCAGCATATTATCTTAGATAATGTATCTAGATTGCCGTTAACATTTTTAGTTAAGTTCTCAAAAGCGTTTCCTAAAGCTAATGCAATTCTAAAAGAAATCGAGAAAGCAAAGAAGAAACCATATAGCGATGATTTAGTTAGTAAACTCTATGCTAAATACGCTAAGATATTAAATGAAAATAATGAACTATTTTCTTTTGTAAAGGCAAGTTTAGAACATGCTATTTCTAATGCTATTAAAAAAGCAAAAAATAACTATCACTTAGTGTTACCTTCTTTCTTCCCAACAAGAAAAGTTATTTCATTAATGTTACCAGTCACTTTAGAAAAAGAAAGTATCGTTCAATTTGTTTTACTTCTTGAAAAAACAAGTAGTGGTAATTATCAAGGACAGACAATATTAACTTTGAAACAATGCTATGCTAATGCAAGATTAATATCCAATTTAGAATATACTTTTTTAAATGCAAAAGAGATTAATGACTAGATGTTAAAACTTAAATCAAAAGATGGGCTTATCACTTTTTTAAACGAGAAAGATTTAATATATATTTCTAAGTTTTTATCTTTATCTTATTTTCCTTTATATACGATTGAAGATAGAAAAGTTAATGAAAAAGAATTCTCTCTTTCATACCTTAATGACTTTACTTCAAATAGTGATCAGATTGTCTATTTGAAATTGGTTTCCAGCGAGTCATCGAAAGCACTAATGTTATATAGAATTGAAAAAAAAGGCAATTCTTATTTCATATCTTTTTCAATAAGAAGAGGGGATTTAGGAATGAAATATTTAAGGCATACTTTACCTTTAATTAACGAATATTTAGTTAATCTAAATCCTAAAGAAGTTTTAATATTAGTAGGGAGAAAAGATTATCAACTTCAGAAGCTTGTTATCAAAGCGGGATATAATAATGACATATATAATTCATCAGATACTTCTTTTGAATTATTCTCATTATACGGAGATATTATTAAATGAATATATTTAATTTCTCAAGTCCATGGATCTATTTACTTTTATCTCTAATATTCTTATTTCTATCATTTTTCTTTTCAATGTCAGAGACAGCATTTACTTGTTTAAATAAATATAGATTCCAAGTTGAAGCTAAAAGAAATCGTGCAAGTTCGAAAGCTGTATGTAAAGTAATTGATGCTTTTGATGATACTCTTGTTGCTGTATTAGTAGGTAATAATATAGTTAATATCTTATTATCTCTTGTATCAACATCCTTGTTTTTATCATTAATGATTAATGTAGAAGAATCATTAGTATCATTAATTGCATCAATAGTTATTACAATTATTGTTTATATCTTTGCAGAAGCTTTACCAAAACATATTGCAAAAAGAATTCCAAATAAAAGTGCACGTGTTTTAGTTTATCCATTAATATTTTTTTTAATTATCCTTTTACCTCTAACTCTTATATTTTCTTTATTAAGTAAATTAATTACTTTAATTTTAAGAGGTAAAAAAGAATATACAATTACTGAAGATGATTTTAATGAAGCATTAACTACTAATGAAAAAGAAGGTGTCCAAGATAAGATAGAAACAGAAATTATCAAGAATTCTTTCGATTTTTCCGATACTTTAGTTAAAGATGTTCTTACAGAAAGGCAAAATATGTTTATGATTGATATACAAGGCCTAACAAATAAGCAATTAATTAAGAAAGTAATGAATACTTCTTATTCGAGAATCCCTGTATATTACACAAATCCAAATAAAATACTAGGAGTTTTAGTTGTAAAAGAAGTTTTATCTGGATATTATCTTGATCCACACTTAAATATTAGGAATTTAATTAATAAACCATATATTATTTCACCAAATATCTATTTAGATGAACTAATAGAAGGATTAAGAAATAATAAAACGGAAATAGCTTTTGTATATTTAAAAGATAAACTTTTAGGTATGGTTACTTTAGAAGATGTTTTAGAAGAACTAGTTGGTCCAATTGATGAAGGAGCAAATAAATGAGTATAAGAAGTATCCTTTATTTATTTTTAATCATCATTTTATTAGGATTTAGTTTCTTCTTTAGTATGCTAGATATGGCTTATTCAATAGTTAAGATATCTAGAATTAATAAAGATAACACTAATTCTAAGAAAGACAAACTAATATTAAAATATGTTCAAAATTATGAAGATACTATTTCAACAATATTATTTTCAAATGATTTTGTTAATATCTTTGCTTCGTCACTTACTACCTTATTTGCTTTAAGCCTATTTGACTTAAGTAAAAGTAATGAAGAATTAATTGCATTTATTGCTTCATTAATATTACTTTTTGTGATGCTTCTATTTTGTGAAATTGCACCTAAAGCAATAGCTAAAAATCAACCATATAAAATAATAAAAAATACCATCTATGTCTTTGCTTTTTTCAAGTCTCTATTTTATATATTTACTAAACCAATAAATATGTTCTTAAATAAGATTACTTCATCTTTATTTGAACGTACTGGTGAAGAAGATAAAATTGCAAGTGATGATGAACTTGAATCAATGGTTGACGAGATTCAAGAAGAAGGAATTATCGATAATGAACAATCAGATTTAATTCATAATTCAATATCATTTAAAGAAACAAGTTGTTATGAAGTTATGACACCAAGAGTCAAAATATTCGGATATGATATTGATACTCCATTTAGTCAATTTTTAAGAAGTGAAGATTGTTTTAAGTATTCAAGAATTATTGTTTATAAAAGAGATAAGGACAACATTATTGGTTATATACCAACAAAGAATTTATTAAGATCATTAATACAAGATACTAAGATAAATATCAAGAATTTAATATTACCAATTGAAAGTATTTTTAGAACAATTCCAATATCTTCTGCAATGCAAATGATGAAGAAATCAAGGCATCACATTTTACTTGTTAGAGATGAATTTGGAGGTAGTGAAGGAATAATTACAATGGAAGATATTTTAGAAGAATTAGTTGGAGAAATCTATGATGAAAAAGATGAGACTAGCAAAGAAATTGTCCCAACAAAAGTAGAGAACACATTCATTGTAAAAGGCAGTTTAAATATCATTGATTTATTTGATAAATTTGATATTTCCGATCCAGAGATTAGTGAAGAATATTCAACAGTATCAGGCTTTGTAATTCATACACTTGGAAAGTATGCCAAAGCCGGAGATCACTTCATTTTTAAGAACATTTATTTTGAAGTATTAGATGTAAAAAATTACATTGCAGATTTGATTCTAGTTTATAAGTTAAGTAGTGAAGAAGAGAACAAAAGTAAAAACCACTCTTTCATTAAAAAGAGAATCGAAAGCATTAAAGAAAAAGTCATTAAAAAACACCAAGGTGTAATAGAAATCATTAAAAATAGAAAAAAATAACAATTAACAACTTGTTAATCTATTTAAGAGTTTTGATTTAATATCTTATACATCTCTTCAGTTGCAAGAGATATTTTTGTAACAGAAAAACCTTTTCCTTCTGGGTAAATATAGAAGGTATCATTTAAAGTATTTAAGTCTATACAGTCACCAAATTTGAATAGATAATTGTATTCAATATGAACTGCATATTGGCTTTTACTATTCCATCTATATTCGTAGTCTTCACCTTCGTAATTTCCTTTTAAAATAAAGCCATCAAGGTTATGGATTAATTTTCCTTTTCCAAGATGTATATATCCTTTTGCATTAGGCAAAGCATCAACATGAACATCAATATTTAAAGAGTATTTTTTATTAAGTATTTCTTTTCTAACATTTGCTCTTTCCCATTCGTACCAAGTAGGTATATGAGAGAACTTTGGATCGAAACTATTTTCAGACATTAATTCTCCATATTCATTCATTACCCAAGAGTAATTACAGTTTTTACAACGCAGAGTAAAATCTTTTGTTTCCATTTGATTTTCTTTTAGGCAATGTGGACATTGATATAAAACTTTTTCAAGTCCTTCTGCACGACTTTTACAAGTTACTTTTACTTTGTTTTCTTTTTGCCATGCAAAGTCATCATAGACAAATGCATCATTAATTTTCTTTGTAATTTCTTCAGCAGTTAGATTAGTAATTTCATTTGAAGTTGCAATACAAGTCATTGTTGAACTAGTTGGTTTAACTCCTCTTTCTTTTGATGTATTCCAGAAAGGATGATTAATGTGATGTCCGTGGTTAATCAAAGTAACAACCGGTACTTTCATTAACTTGACTAGCTTTCCAACAGATTCAAGAAGAGGTGTATTTGTACCACATAAAGAATATCTAGCTTCAGGATAAATAACGATGATATTTTTGTTATCTAAAACTTTCTTTATTTGTCTAACTAAATAAGCATCATTTGTGAACTTTCTTTTACATATTCCACCGACGGCTCTAAGTAGTTTTTCTCTTTTAATAAAACCATCAATTGCAACAACTGAATTTGTTCTATGAGGGAAGGTTGCTTTAGCTGCTACTTTAAAGTCAAAAAAAGCATTGTGATTACATAAAAGAATATATGGAGGTTTTATCCCCTGCATATTTACTTTTTGTATCTTTGTTTTATGTTTAAGACATGAGAAAAAACTAGAAAGCCAAATAATAAAATTTAGTTTTGGTTTCTCAGGACTTTTAGACATATCAAAGTGTGGGATGTTTTCAAGCATGGTCTTTTTCCTTAACAGCTAAATATTATTTTATCATTTATAGTATCTTTCTTCTACTATACCAAATTATTTTTGTTATAATTACTTAGATATAAAGGAGTCAAAATATGGCAGAAAAGAAAAGTGTTATTACTAAGAAAGGTAAAGAAGAGTTAATTAAAAGACTAGAAGAGTTAACTACAGAGATTAAACCTGCAGTATTAGAAGAACTAAATTTAGCTCGATCACAAGGCGATTTAAGCGAAAACGCTGATTATTCTGCTGCAAAAGAAAGATCAAGAGAAATTGATGAAGAAATAGCTAAAATTAGATATACTCTTGACCATTCAACACTTGTTGAAGAAGAAACATCATCTAATGGTAAGAAAGTTTGTCGTTTAGGTGGTGAAAAAATAACAATTGAAACAGTAAAAGCAAAAGATGTGAAGCAATTTACACGTTCTTTTGTTATTGTTGGTGAAATTGAAGCAAATCCTAGTGAAGGAAAAATTTCAAATACATGCCCAATTGCCCAAGCAGTATTAGGACACGAAGTAGGCGATATTGTTGATATCGAAGCAAGCGTCCCATATAAAGTCAAAATTACTCATATTGGTTAAATTTATCTTATAAGGAGATAAAAACATGTATCAAGAGTTGCAAAAAGGGTGGATTGAAGTAATCACCGGTCCGATGTTTGCTGGTAAAAGTGAAGAACTTATTCGTAGATTAAAGACTTTATCATATGCAAAAATGAATATAGTAGCTTTCAAACCTGCAATTGATGATAGATATAACAAAAGTGATATAGCATCACATAATGGTTCAACTTTTAAAAGTTACGCGGTAAATAATGTTAAGGAGTTAGAAAAACATATCAATGGTAAAACAGATGTTGTTGCTATTGATGAAGTTCAATTTTTTCCAAATGAAATAATTGATGTAATAGAACGTTTGGCTGATGAAGGAAAAAGAGTAATTGTAGCTGGACTTGATACAGATTTTAGAGGAGAACCTTTTGGCCCTATGTCTGCTTTACTTGCAAGAGCTGAGTTTGTAACTAAACTTACTGCAGCTTGCACAGTATGCGGATATGCAGCAACTAGAACTCAAAGATTAATAAATGGTAGTCCTGCAAAATATACTGATCCAATTATTTTAGTTGGTGCAAAAGAAAGTTACGAAGCTAGATGTAGGAGACATCATCAAGTAGAAAAGGAAGACTAAAATGGGTAAAGAAAAAGAAACACTTAAGAAGTTAGCGACTAAAGATTTAGAAGAAGATTTTTTTACCGCGACTAATAGTGATCTTACCCAAACTCAAGAGATAAAAATAAATGTAAAGAATTCAAAACTTCTTTCATTTATGACCTCACCTGGAAAGAAGGTAGGGAAGAAACAAAACAACTATTCGGCTCTTCCAACTAACATAGAAAGATTTCAACCAGAAGTTACAAAAGGTTTAACTCAAGCCCAGGTTGAACAAAGAAAAAAAGAAGAACTAACTAACCATACAAAAGACTTAACTGCACGTACTTATCGTGAGATTTTTTTCTATAACATTTTTAACTTTTTAAATGTTACAGTTTTCTCTATTGCAATTGCATTACTTATCTTTAAACAATATACTCAAACATTTTTTGCGCTTGTTGCTGTTGCCAATACTGTCATAAGTATTTTTCAAGAGATAAAAGCAAAACGAATTGTTGCTAATTTAAAGATAGTTACAAGTCAAAATGTTAATGTATTAAGAGATGGTAATATCTTAGCTATTCCTGCTGCCGAATTAGTACTAGACGATGTCTTTGTTCTAAATAGCGGAGACCAGATTCCAACTGATGCAGTCATTATGTCAGGAATGTGTGAAGTTAATGAGTCACTAATTACTGGTGAATCATTACCAATTAAGAAAGGAGTAAGACAAACAATATATGCTGGATCGTTTATAGTATCAGGTTCCATTATTGTAAAAGCAAGTGCAGTTGGTAATTACAATTATGCCCTAGGAATTCAAGCAAAAGCAAAAGAATTCAAGAAAGTTAATAGTGAATTAGTTAACTCTTTAAACAAAGTAATTAAGACAATTGGTATCATTATTATTCCTCTAGGATTATCTCTATTTTTCATTCAATTTTTCTTATCTGATATTGCAAAACTTCCTAGTTTGTTCGAAAGAGTTGGTCAGTCATTTTCATATACTGCTGGTGCACTTATTGGTATGATTCCATCAGGAATGTATCTACTTACTTCAGTTGCACTATCAAGTGGAGTTATTTCCCTTAGTCAAAAGAAGACTTTAGTTCAAGATTTATATTGTATAGAAATGCTAGCAAGAACCACTACTTTATGTCTTGATAAAACAGGAACATTAACTGATGGTACTATGCACTGTTCAGAAGTAAAAGTGTATGAAAAAAAATATAAACTTAAAGAATTAATGGGGTCTTATTTAGGTGCATTTAATGAATCAAATGCAACTAGCATTGCTTTATTAAAAGAGTTTCCAATTAATAACACTTATCACATTAAAAATAAGATGCCATTTTCATCTGAGAAGAAGTACTCGGCTGTCTCATTTGAAAAGTTAGGAATGTTTCTTTTAGGAGCTCCAGAATTTGTTTATACAAATAAGAAAGATAAGAACTATAAAGAGATTCAAAACGCGATTAAAGAAGTACAAAGGAAAGGATTTAGAGTAGTAATGCTTGCCAAGGTTGATTCTAAACTTTCTAAGAAAGAGAATCTAGTTTCTTCTCCTGTTGCATACTTTATTATTGAAGATAGAATTAGACCAGAAGCAAAAAAGACAATTGAATGGTTTACAAAGAATAACGTTAAGATAAAAATCATTTCTGGAGATAATCCTTTAACTGCTAGTGAGATTGCTAAAAAGTGTGGTGTCCCTAATACTGATAAAGCAATATCTTTAGAAGGGCTTGCTCCATCAGAACTATCAGAACTAGTCAAAGAATATACAGTCTTTGGTCGAGTTACTCCTGAACAAAAAGCTGCTATTATTAAAGAGTTAAAAAACAGTGGAGAAACTGTTGCAATGACTGGTGATGGAGTCAATGATATTTTAGCAATGAAAAACGCTGATTGTTCAATTGCAATGGCTAATGGTGCCTCCTCTGCTAAAAACGTTGCTAATTTGGTTTTACTTGATTCTAATTTTTCACATATGCCAGAGATTGTTGCTGAAGGAAGAAGAGTTATTAATAATATTCAAAGAAGTAGTTCACTCTTCTTAATGAAGACTATTTTCTCGATTGTATTAACTATAAGTATCTTAATGACATATATACCTGCTCCTCATATTGGTGCAACATATCCATTTAAGACATATAACTTCTTTGTCTTTGAAGTTGCAGGAATTGGTCTTCCTTCTGTTCTTCTTGCGTTACAGAAAAATAATGCAGAAGTTAAAGGTCACTTTATTAGAAATACTCTCTCACGTGCAATACCAGGTGCGTTTTGTTTGTTACTAGTAGTAGCAATAGCGTATTTCTTAGATTCAAGAAATGCACTAGGAATTGGAATAGAACAAGTTTCTACTTGGGAATTATCTAAAGGAATTGATCCAGATAACTTTGTAAATATTTCAGATATGTCATTTACAACATTTACTTCTTTATCTCTTTCTGCTGTTGCTATAGCAATGGTATTTGATTGTTGTATTCCGTTTAATAACTATCGAATTATGGTTTATGCTCTAAGTTTATCATTTGCCATAGTTATGATTTTCTCAATGCCATATCTTGCACCACTATCAAGTAAAACAACAAATGCAGCTTTACAAGAAGGAATCCAATTTAATTTATCAACTCAATTAACAGGAACTGATTTTAGATATTTAAGTGTAATAGAAATGGTTGTTTTATTCTTGTATTTTATTTTAGGTCATGGACTTCTTACGATGCTTGTTACTTTATTTAGTTTTATGAGAGGAGAAAAGATTAAGCTCCCAACTATATTTGAAGACAAAAAACAAAAGACTCTCAAAGATTGAAATATCTAAAATATTTTTATATAATTATCAAGTTAAAATAATGGATCTTTAGCTCAGTTGGTAGAGCAACTGACTCTTAATCAGTGGGCCAAGAGTTCGAGTCTCTTAAGATCCATT
>CACYDF010000066.1 GCA_902773085.1 uncultured Erysipelotrichaceae bacterium | reverse complement strand
CTTTTGTATTAATTAAATATTTTTCTTTGATTTTCTTTTTTATATCTTGAATAATTAACATACATTCATTAAAGTTTGCCTTGCTTAGTTGATCAGAAGAATAAGTCATTACACTAAGTCCATATGAATTATTAGGATAAGGAAGCTTATTTATATCGTAAATATTAGCTTTTTTATCGTATTGAAGTGATTCTTCAGCACTTGAATAACTAACTCCACCATTCTTTTTACTCATATAACTATAAAAAATCATATTAATATCAGTTAAAACCTTTTCAAAAGAACGGTAATTATAGTTCATATTTATGACTTGACCATCTTTACTATTAGATAAATCATTCTTCCTATTAATAAAAAGTTCGACTTTTGAGCCTCTAAAACGATAAATTGACTGTTTTACATCACCAACAAGGAATAATTTGGCGTTTTTTGATAATAAAGATATGAATTTTTCTTGTTCATCATTGGTATCTTGGTATTCATCTACAATAATAAACTTGAATTTATTTTGAAGAATATCCCTTGTTTCATCAATTTCAAATAGTTTTAAAGCCATTTGAGATATATCTTTATATTCATAAGCGTTTGATAATACCTTATATTTATTAATTTTTTCTTTAAGATTATCAACTATATCAAAAATAAGGTTTAATTCATCTCTTGTTGAAAAGATATTGTCTAATTGAACTTTATCTCCTTTATCAATTATGTAGAATAAGTCTTTATATGTTGAATTAAATTTTGAAATAACAGAAGTATATTTTACTTCACCTCTTTTTCTGATATTCGAGAATTTATCAAGAAGATTATCACTTAGTTGATCATATTGTTTATTAATAATAGATTCAATGATTAATACATAGGTGTCTTTTAATGGACTAGCCCATTTATCAGCACCATCAAAATTAAAAGAAATTCCTTTAACATATGAAAGGAGATCATCATCATTTTTATCTTTAATAAATGAGTAGAAGTTATTTATTAGTTCGTCATATGATAAATCTTGATTGTTTGTATTTAAATAACATAGTAGTGTAATTGGATAAAGAAGAGATGTTCTAGTTCTTTCTAAAATATACTTTTCAAATTTCTTTTTATAGAAAGAAGAATCAGAATTAGAAATCTTTTTAATCTTGATTATTTCTTCATCACTAAGATTAGAAAAATAGTCATATATTTCACTAATAATTTCTTTAGTATTTTCATATTTAAAACTATCTTCTTTTTTGATTAAATTAGTCATCACTAAGTCATCTTTATTAATGTAGTCAAGAATAATTTCATCAAGGTATTTTTTCTTTAATAAATTAATAAAAGTAGAATCAACAATTTGGATGTTATTTGGTATCTTCAAATATCTAGAATATGTCTTAACTAAGTACATTGAAAAAGCATCAAAAGTTTGAATATGAGCAGAGAGTATTTTAGATATTAAATCATGATTATCAGATGCTTCTTTTTTAATTGTAGAAATAATTCTTTGCTTCATTTCATAAGCTGCTTTATTTGTGAAAGTTAGAACTAAAATTTCTTCTGGATTTAATCCATTAGTAGTTAGAACATTTAAAACTTTTTGAGCAAGGATTTCTGTCTTTCCACTACCAGCACTAGCTGAGACAATGACATTCTTATCAATAGGAGAATTTATCGCTTCTAATTGCTTAACATTGAACTTAGACATATTAGTATTCTCTCTCCTCTTCTTCAAAAATATTTGAGTAGCCAAAGTCTTCTTCAATTTTATCTTCTAGTGAAACTATATCACTATTTCTGTGATAACAAATATCTTTATATTGGCAGTAAGAACACTTAGGAGTGGAATTACTGTTTTTTACTTTTGGAGCAATTTGGAAATCATTATCATATATTGAATCAGCAGTACTTGCAATTGCTTTTTTAGCATCTTCAATTAACTGTTTAAATGAATAATTATATTTGTTTATTTGAGCATTAAAAGACACATCATCAGAAAAATAAGATAAGGAGTTTACAAAGCTATTTGGAGAATTTCTTGATGAAGTTATTTTATCTCCACTAGCATTTAACATACCCTGATCAAAGGCAGAAATAAAGTCTATATCATGAAGGTATAATCCAGATAATCTTGAAAAATAATTTTCTAGTTTTGGAGTATTATCATCAGGTTTAACTCCTGACTTATTAAAGATATTATGAATGAAGAATCCACCAAAAGTGTAATCAGTCATAGAGACTAAATCGCTAATTCCTATGTAGTATAATGGAAGTTGCAAACTTCCTCCATATTTAACAAGTTGTAAATCAAACACATCATGTGTTGAACTTTTGTAATCAATAATGGTGTAATATTTTTTCTCACTAGAATTGACATATAAAACCTTATCAATTCTTCCTTGTATATTGTAATCTATATCATCAACAGTAATAGTAGTATCAAAAGAAAATTCGATATCTTTTCTTTCTTCATGTTTAATATTAGGATTAAAAAATTTATGTCTTAAAGAAGATAAATAATAAGCTTTAATATAATCTTTTGAAAGATATAAATATTTCTTAGATAGTTCATCTAGTTCATATTCTTCTTTAATCTTTTTTATCGATTTATCAAAGAGCGAATCAAAGTCGACATCTTTAATTTCAGTATTTAAATCTTGATAATTATTTTCAAAAATAAGATGAAGTAATGTACCAAGAATTGCAACTTCATTTGTTGAAGTTTTAGTATCAGGAGTAAGTATTCTACTAAGGTAAAAACTATACGGGCAAGAAAAATATTCCTTTAATACTGATGCTGAAATTGAGTTAAACATCGAAGAAGAATCAAGAACTTCTGTTGGTATTTTTTTGTATTTATTTGAATATGATTTATATTCAGAATCTTCTTTAGAACTAAAGAGATCTTTATCAATTGATTGAATTATTTTTAAAGCTTTCGATGTATATAAACCACTTGGATTATTATCAGCATTTTCATAAGTTAAATCTAGTTCTTCTATTAGTTGAGATGGATAAGATTTTTCTTCTTTTGAAGATAAATAGCGTGAGAGAATTGCAATGTTAGAATGATGTAAAAAGTTCATCTTAAAATCTTTATCAATTAGACTTCTAGTATATGAAGTATTAAGTCCAATTTTCTCTAAACTTGAATCATTAAAATATCTATTATCTTGATAGACTTTATAAAAGACATCATACTGAAAATTTGTTATATAAATTATCTTATTATCAAGAGAAAAATTAGATGTTACTTTTATTCCTGAACTAGGCTGATTTTTCTCTTTATAAGTAGCCAGAATTTCATTTAAATTTAACAAGGCAAAATCAAAATCTTTTAGTCTTTCTAGATGATAAAAATCAAAGATTTCTTTTAAAGTAGAATTACGAGTTTTTTCATAGTCAAATTTTCTATTATTATATGATTCAGTAATAAATAAATTGATTTCTGGATTTGTTCTAATTGATGTAAAAAAAGATATATCAACATCGATACTAAAAATATCAGAACAGTATTTTAAGTAGAATAAATCTTTTTCATCAGTAGTTAAAATTGATATATCATTTGGATCAATTTTTTCATTTATTATCTTATTTCTAATTGATGAGAATATATAAAAATATTGTTTAAGTTTATTTTCAAAAAGAAGTGGTTTTAACTCTCTATTTTCTTTTAATCCTATTTCATCAAGTGATAGAGATTTATATTCAATTCTTTTTCTTTTTAGGAAGGAGAATAACTCCTTATTTTCTTTTTCTTCAAATACAACAACTTCTTTTTGTTTTAGTTCCAAGGAAAATAATTCATTTTTAATAATATATTTGTTTTCTTCAAGTTCGTTATATATCCTTTCTAATTCTTGATTATGTTTGATATCTCCTTTTTTAATGATAGAGATGATATCTTTAATTGTATTAAAGTCATACTGTTCTTTTTGAAGAAGGAAGGGAATGGCATCAACATTGATATCAAAGTTAGCCTGGGAATAAAAAAGTTCAGGAGATACAAGATTAAAATCTAAACTAGGTTCTTTTTCTTTTAATGAAAAAAGAAGATGATGATATTCTTTCCTAGCGATTATTAGATATTTAATTTCAGGAACAAGTTTCACTATTATTTATAATATATAAATAATAAAAAAAAGCAATAATAGGATTATTAAAAATCTAAAAGATATATCTTTTAACTTTTAAATAAACTTGTATTATTACTTTCTAGAGAATTGAAGTGGTGTTAGTTCAGGAAGTCTAATATTTGGAATAACTTCTTGGACATGTTTTAAGTTATATGTGATAAATTGATATTCTTTTAATATTCTCTTTCCTGGTGCTGGGTAGTAAGGGAGGAAAGAATTTAATTTTTCAACAAAGTAAATGATTCTCTTACTATCTTGGAGAATGTTTGCACAAAGTTCAATACATATTCTATAATCAGATAGTCTTCTTGGTTTGCGAGCCTTCTTGGCACCTTTTTTAACTTTTGCATAAATAACTTCAGCATCAGCAGGATCAGAATAAAGATACCTAATATATGATCGTTCAAAATCAACTATATGTCTATCTTTCTTACTTACAACAGAAGTAAGTTGTCTAAGATAGTGCAAATCCTTTCTCGCATTTTTATAATCTTCATTATATAGACGTGCAAGATAAGTATAGTAATATGCGTAATGTTGGAAATAGTTTTGAATATTACAACTTATTGGGGCTAAAACAAAATCTTCTCCAGTTATTTCTCTTTTTTGATTGATTGCACAGATATTAAAGCACGTTCGATCATTTTTGCCTCTTATTTGGAAAAGAGTATATGCATCATTTAATATTCTTGTTTTAATTGGTATATAGTTATAAATAAATGGAATCAAAGCATAAATGAAAGTATAGAAGGTCATCCATAAAAAGACAGTTTGAGGTTGGTCTGACCAAAAGACAAACCTTGAATCAGTAGCATTCATAAAAGAGACATATCTTACCCATAGAAAACCAAAGAATCCAAGTTGACCTAAACCAGAAAGAAGATAGATAGGGAAGGGATTTCTACTTATCTTATTAGAGTAAGGAATATATTCATGTCTAAAACAAAATATATTTCTTAAGCTAAAACTTACTTTTCTTGTTTTACTTCCATAGTGATAAAAAGTAAAACCGAACATTTTAAATGTTAATACTCTATATCCAGAATAGAATGCAATGATATGTTTTAATAAATCATTTATGATAATTGAAGCAAATAAGCCTATACCAAAAGGAACTATCATAAATGTAAATATATTTAGCCAAGGTAGTTCAAGCATGCTTAAATATGGAACAAAGGCAAAATTATATAATGCATATGCACTATAGGCTGTTCCTCCAACAAGAAGGAAACAAATAAAGAAAAACCAGGAAGTAAAATCAACCTTCATTAATCCTCTAGTCTTTTTAGAATATTTAGTATTTCGAAATCCTTTGGGTAAACATTTCGGAGTTCCAATAGAGTCAGCTGAATATTGGACATTAGTATTTTCAATAAATTTAATCTTCTTTTTACCTTTACCGATTTCATCTTCTCCACCAAGATTAATATCAGGATTATCATCTTCATCAATTCTATCAATGGTTTTTTCTTCTTTAGAGGAACCAAAGATAATCTCTAACATCTTCTTTTTGAACATATCAGAAAGTTGCGAATTACTAATAGAATTAATATTTACTGGATTCTTATTTTCATCAAGTACTTGGGCAAAACTTTCATTACTAGATGGGCTTTCTTTCTTTGAAGAAGCAAAACCTAAATCATCTCCAGTTGATCTAACTGTGTAACTTGGACTAGGAGATGAAGATATGTTTTCTTTAAATGGTTTAAAAGAAGGAGTAGAAGGTTTAACTTCACCAACTTTTTCAACAAATGGTTTAAAAGATTCTTTTTGTTTTTCTTTTTTTGGTGATGAAAAAGATTCTTTAAATGGAATAAAAGTAGGAGAGGCTTTTTCTTTATTTTCACCAAAATAATCTTTGTATATAGGAGTTTCTCCCTTTATTTCTATTTTTTTTAATGGAGTTTCTTCGACTTTTGGTATTTCAACTTTTCTTATTATCGGTTTTTCAGATGTTTCAATTTTAGCTTCTTGTTTTAATGATTTGCTAGTAGTATCAACCTTTACTTTAGGTATCTCAACTTCTTTTATCTTCGGAGTACTAGTAACTCTAGTCTTAGGTACTTCAACTTCTTCTTCGTAGTAGTAATCATCTTCTTCATCATCTTCTTCATCAAAGTCATCTTCGATATTAGGAAGAGTAAGTCCTTTATCAACATCTATATAATCACTATCATAAGTATCTTCTTCCTCTTCGTCATATTCTTGTGCGCGACGAGAGAAATTAAAACGATGTTTACTAGGCGTACGTCTTGTATACTTAGAATCAATATCTAAAGAGTCACTATCTACATATTCATCTTCATCAATGAATTCGTCGTCATCTGATAGTTCTTCATCCAATAAATTTATTTTATTATCTCTATTTTCGACCATATAAAACCTTTATTAAGATAAAACTATTATAAAACATTTAACTACTAAAAAAAACTTATTTTATATATAGAATTAATGTAATTATATAAAAAAAGGCTACTAGTTTATTCCTAGTAGCCTTTTAATTAAACTAGATTAGATTAGTATTGATATTTTCCTTCTCTTCTAATTGCAGCATGTGCACAAGCTAGCCTTGCACCTGGGACTCTAAATGGAGAGCAAGATACATAATCGCAATTTGCTTTTTCAAATAAAGCAATGGATTCTGGGTCTCCACCAGTTTCACCACAAATACCGCATTGTAGTTCAGGATTTGCTTCTTTTCCTTCTTTAACAGAAATTTCAATTAATCTTAAGACACCAGCATCATCTAAAGTCTTAAATGGATCAAAATCAATTAAGTTACCATCAAGATATTGATTAATAAATGATGAATAATCGTTTCTTGAAAAACCATAAGTAAACTGAGTTAAGTCATTTGTTCCATATGAGAAGTAGGCTGCTGTTTTACCAATTTCATGTGCAGTTAAAGCAGAACGTGGAGTTTCAATCATTGTACCAACGATATATTTTAACTTTCTTCCTTTACTTGCTAAAATTGCATCAGCAGTTTCACTAACTAAATCTTTGACAAAGTTAAATTCTTTATTACCAATGACTTGTGGAACCATGATAGAAGCAACAATT
>CACYDF010000065.1 GCA_902773085.1 uncultured Erysipelotrichaceae bacterium | reverse complement strand
TTTGACTAGGCCAATAACTTCTAGAGCAATTCCACTAGAGAGTTGTTCAGAATCTAAAACAGTAACTTTATTATCTAATTGAGCACTAGCAAGACGTGCATTATTAAATAAAGAAGAAATTTCACTACTTATTGGTAGATAGAAAATATGTTCGTATTCTTTTAGGTTTTCTTTAAATATTTCTTGTAAGTCAACAATGTTTAAAGCTGAGGTTTTAGGTAGTTGTTTGCTTTCTTTATATATCTTTAATATTTCTTCACTAGTGATATCAACTCGATCTCGATAAGTCCTTTCGTTTAATGTAACTATTAAATCAGTAACACCGACATTATGTTTTTGATAATAATCAGGAGTTATATCACAAGATGAATCGACAATTAATTTATATTTTTTCATTTTTTACCTACCAAAATATTATACTAAAAAATGATACAATTAATAATAGTGATAAATAAACTTAGTCAAAGCGAATATAAAGAGAAATCATCGAAGTTTATAACTTATTTATTTAAAGTAGAAAGTTTAGAAGAATATGAAGAAGTTTTTTCTTTAGTTAAAGAAGAACATAAAAAGGCAAGTCATATATTAAGACTAAGTATTTTTCCAAATAAATATGGTGTTAGTATTGAACAAGTTAGCGAAGATAAAGAACCGATATCTTCAATGAAAAGATTAAAAGAAATAGCTAAGATTAATTCTTATGATAATTTTGCTTTATTTATTGTAAGATATTTTGGTGGTACAAAACTCGGTGCAAGTAATTTAGATAGATTTTATTTTGACATAGGAGTTAAAGAACTAAGTAAGTTAAAGGAGAGTTAGTATGGAAGAAAAGAAACCTTATTTACCAGAAAATAATTATAATGAGAAATCAAGAATTAAACATATAATTGCAGTAGCATCAGGAAAAGGAGGAGTAGGTAAATCATTCACTTCTTCTTTTTTAGCTGTTAAACTTGCAAGAAAAGGATATAAGGTAGGTATTCTTGATGCGGATATTACAGGCCCTTCAATTCCATTTTCATTTAATTTAAAAGGACCTGTTGATTCAACTGGTGAATCGTTCTTTTATCCATTAAAAAGTAAAAAATATTCAATTGAAGTAATGTCAAGTAATCTCCTTGTTCCTAATGAAAGTGATCCTCTTGTTTGGAGAGGACCAATGGTTGCTTCTCTAATTGAACAATTTTACCGAGATGTCATCTGGGATGTTGATTATCTTATTGTAGATTTAGCTCCAGGAACAAGTGATGTATCTTTAACTGTATTTCAAAGTATGAATATAGATGCTGCAATACTTGTATCAACTCCTCAATCTTTAGTGTCTTTAATAGTTGATAAATCGATGAATATGGCATCATTATTAAATGTTCCAATTATTGCTCTTGTTGAAAATATGGCATATGTAAAATGTCCAAAGTGTGATGAAAGAATAGATATATATGGAAAGATAGATAAATCTATTTTAAAGAAACATAATATTCCCATCTTGGAAGAAATACCATTTGATAATAATATTTCTTCGTTTGTTGATTCAGGGAAAATTGAAGAACTAGAAGCTCCTTATTTAGATAATATTGTTGACGAACTAGTTAAATTAGATAGTAAAACAGAAAGAATTGATTAATTTAATAATCAATTAATAAATAGACTGAAATATATAAATGATAAATCTTTTAAATAGAGTATTAATTTTTAACTGTTATTTAAGTGAATTGAAATATAAAGATGTTTCACTTCAATATAAAAACAGCGATTAAATAGATAGTCAACTATTCATTTTATCGCCTTTTTTATGTTCTAATTGGATATTGTTAAATAAAAAAGAGGTGTGAATTTAAAAGAAAATGATATTTTAAAAGTCGACTTTTTCAAGCTTTTTAGATGCGACTTTATAAGTTAAATAATGTAAACCAAATGATATTAATAAACTAGCAAAGAGACAACCAAATTGAATTCCAATATGGATTTTATTTAATATTTCAAGTCCCGGAATTAAAGGTAGAGCAATTGTAAAAAGAGCAAGATAGATTACAAAAGTGATTATTGTTAAAAGAGTTGAACAAACAATAGATTTACCATTTTTATAATAAATTGAGAAGAATATTAAATCAGCAATACCGAAACCAATAATAACAAAAGCAAGAAGAAGAACAAAACTATTTAGGCCAAGTCCAGGTGGAGAAATAGTAGAAGGGTTTTCAGCATCTGAATTTAAAAGATAATTAAGTAGATAAGATATAGGGTATAGCATTGACACTGTTAATATATGGGCAAGTTGTAAAATAACTACTGTTATTATTCTTGCTAATACAGCATCTTTTTTTCTAATAGGTAGTAAACAAGTATAAAGTAAATCATTACTTTGTTGTCCTTTATTTACTCCTACAAATAATAGCGGATAAAAAGATAATAAATAAATAAAACCAACTGCTAGAGGATAATTAGGTATTAAGATGAATAAAGAAGAAATACCAATGAATATATAGCAAAGAGGATGGACAGATAATTTAAATTCTTTATAAAGCAAATTTTTCATTTTTATTTCTCCTTTCTAAATAGACCATTATTTGTTCTAAATCAGGTACAGATAATTCAATCTTACTAGATGTAAATAATTTCTTTTTATCAGCAGATATTAATCCTTCAACATGGTTATCAATCTCTTTATAAGAAATATATTCATCAAGTAATTTTTGATTATATGATTTATCTTTAACAAATAAATATGATTGAACAAAATCATTTTTCTTTCCAGTATAAATAATATTTCCATCGTGAATATAAGTAATATTAGATGCGCATTTATCTAAATCGCTTGTTATATGAGTTGAAAATAAAATTGCCCTTTTTTTGTTTTTAACAATTGAACGGAAAATATCAAGAATCTCATCTCTTGATACAGGATCTAGACCTGAAGTAGGTTCATCTAGAATTAATAATTTAGCATCATGAGATAAAGCAATAGCCACAGAGTATTTCACTTTCATACCACTTGAAAGTTGTTCAAGTTTTTTATTAACATCTATATTAAATAATTTACAAGCTTCGTTAAACTTTTCTTCGTCAAAATGACTATAGAACTTTTTAGTTACATTCATTAATTGTTTAATTGTTTTATTAGGATAATAATTTAGTTCACTAAGAGCAAAACCAATGTCTTGTTTGTTTTCAAGTGAATGTTTAGTCATATCTTTTTCAAAAGCATATATATTACCTTCTTCATAATGAAGAAGATTCATAATGCATTTTAAAGTTGTAGTTTTTCCAGCTCCATTTCTTCCAATGAATCCCATTATCTCACCTTCGTTAACAGAAAAAGATACTCTCTTTAATGAAAATTTAGGATAATCTTTACTTAGGTTTTCGATTTTTAATGCAACCATAAATTACTCCTTTAAAATACTATAGATTTTGTCATCTTTAAGTAGAGCAATTCCTTTATCTGTGTCACCAACAACCATCAAAGTATCACCAGGTTTAATATCAAAAAGTTTTCTGGCAATTTGAGGAATTGTAATTTGACCTTTCGGGCCTACTTTAACGCTGACAATAAAACGATTTTCTTTAATGTCCTTCATATATATCTTTTCCTTACATTTCTTATTATACCAAAATTTCTTACTTTTTATACTTATTTAAATATATGTGTAAAAAAACGCTCATTGATTTAGATATAATAAATAATGAAAAGAGGTGACGAAAATGAATGAAATCAAATGCCCCCACTGTGGAAAAACATTTAAAGTTGATGAATCAGATTATTCTAAACTTTTAAATCAAATAAAAAATGATGAGTTTTATAAAGAAGTCGAAAGAGCTAAAGAAGTTGCTAATAAGAATTATGAGTTAGCAATAAAAGATTTAGAAGTTAAAAATAAAGAGCAGGCAAGTTCATATGAAATAAAAATACAGCAATTACAATCCAAAATAGAGAATTTTGATAGCGAAAAAGAAATGGAAAAGATGAAAATCGCTGGTGAAAAAGATAAAGAGATAGATGCTCTAAAAGGAACTATCAAAGCAAAGGATGATGAAATTGCTCACGTAAAAGAAATGAAAGCAAAACTTTCAACAAAAATGATAGGTGAATCTTTAGAACAATTTTGTTGGTCTGAATTTGAAAGAGTAAGACCATTATTGCCTCCATCAGTATATTTTGAAAAAGATAATGATTCATCTGAAGGATCCAAAGGGGATTTTATTTATAGAGAAAAAAATGAAAATGGAGAACTTTTTTCAATCATGTTTGAAATGAAAAACGAAAACGATGAAACAGCCACCAAACATAAAAACGAAGATTTCTTTAAAAAATTGGATAAAGATAGAATAGATAAAAAATGTGAATTTGCTGTATTAGTTTCTACTTTAGAAGCAGATAGTGATGTTTATAATGCAGGAATAGTTGATGTATCACACAGATATGAAAAAATGTATGTTGTAAGGCCTCAATGTTTTATTCCTATAATTACATTATTAAGGAATGCATGTTTGAAATCTTCCGAATATAAAAGCGAACTTGATATATATAAATCTCAAAATTATGACTTTGAAGAATTTGAAGAAAGAATGAATAAATTTAAAGACGGGTTTAATAAAAACTATGAGCTTGCAACAAGGAAATTTGATGAAGCTATTAATAATATTGAAACTACAATAAAGAATTTAGAAAAAGTAAGAGATAATCTTCTTTCATCTCAAAAGCAGCTTAGATATGCAGATGATAAAATTTCCAGTTTTGATATAAAGAAAATAGCAAAAGGAAATAAAACAATTACTGCTATACTAGATTCTAAAGTAAAGAAAACTAATTAGATTATTGCCCATTATAATCGTTAAATTCTCTAAAACAAATTGTTTGTTATTTTCTGAATTCGATATATATTTAAGAACGATTATATAAGTGTTAAAATCGTTAATGAATTTTGCCTCTTTATAATTACATATTGAATATTATTGACAAAAACGGAAAAAATATTCAATACTTATTGACCATATAGAAATTATTATATACAATAATATTGAAGCAATTATCCGTTTACGGAAAAAATATTCAGTAAGAGGTTGTGTATGAAGAGAATAGAAAGAGAGACTTACCTTACTCAATTAATAAATAAGCGTAACAATGGATTGATTAAAATTATTACTGGGATAAGAAGATGTGGAAAATCTTTTTTGCTTGATCCAATCTTTAAAGAATGCTTAATGAATAATGGAGTGAGAGAAGATCATATTATAAAGATTGACTTTGATGAGAGAAGAAATGAATTATTTCAAGATCCAGATATTCTAGATGAATATGTTAGAAATCATATTCTGGATGATGAAATGTATTACCTATTATTAGATGAAGTACAAAAAGTAAATGATTTTGAATCAGTGTTGAATGGTTTTTTACACATTAAAAATTTAGACATTTATGTAACAGGGAGTAATTCAAAGTTTTTGTCATCAGACATTATCACAGAGTTCAGAGGGCGAGGTGATGAAATTAGAGTATATCCATTATCTTTTTCTGAGTTTTATTCTATATTCGATGGAGAAAAAGGAGATGCATGGGATGAATATATTATGTTTGGTGGTTTGCCAAAGATAGTTTCTTTTAACACAGAAAACGAGAAAGCTAAGTATTTAAAACAGTTATTTGAGAAAACATATATAAGTGATATTGTCGAAAGAAACAATATTCAAAAGTTAGATGTCTTAGATGCAATATTGAACATCCTAGCTTCATCAATAGGTTCGTTTACCAATCCACAAAAGTTACTGAATACTTTTCAAAGCAACAGCACAAAAGAACTATCCATAAATACTATTTCTGCTTATTTAAAATATTTACAAGACTCTTTTTTAATTAGTAAAGCAGAAAGATTTGACATTAAAGGAAAAAAGTATATTCAGTCACCATTTAAGTTTTATTTTTCTGATATTGGAATTAGAAATGCTAAATTAAACTTTAGACAACAAGAAGAAACTCATATTATGGAAAATATTATTTATAACGAATTATTGTTTCGCGGATATAATGTTGATATTGGAGTTGTTAATATTCGAGAAGGAGACGCAAGAAAACAAATAGAGGTTGATTTTGTTTGTAATCAATTTAATAAGAAATATTACATTCAATCAGTTTTATCTCTTGCAACTCGAGATAAGACAATTCAAGAAGAAAGGTCGTTATTAAGCATTCCTGATAACTTCAAGAAAATAATTGTAGTTAGGGATAATAAAAAACCGTGGATCACAGATGAGGGAATTTTAGTTATTGGCATATTTGACTTTTTATTAAATAAAAATAGTTTGGATATATAAGAAAACGAGATTTATAATTACAGTCAATAAGAAGAAGCAAGACACATGTGTATAGCTTGTGCAAGTTAATAAGAATAACTACAAGAGTAATACAACAAGCTATTTTTTGTTTAGATACTTATTTGCAAGTTTTAATACCTTTTTATCACTTGGATAGGTGATTCTTTTTATTGCTTTATCAAAAGGAAGGAATTCACTTTTAGTTACTTCTGTATCATTTTTATCAATAAGTTCATTTTTATTTTTAATTTGGCCAAGGAAGAATATAACATCTTTATAAACACCATCAGAAGGATAAAAAGAAATCTTTTCTTTAAAAGAAACATCTAGTTCTATATCTTGATTAGTTTCTTCTTTAACTTCTCTTATTGCGCATTGATATGGAGTTTCTCCTTTTTCAATATGTCCTTTGCATAAAGAAGTATGACCTAAAGCCATATGTTCGACTAAATATAATATTTGACTTTTTTCTTTTTTATAAACAACGGCACCATAGCTAGTTTCTTTTTTTATAGGATAAGGATTACGTACTTTTTCAAGTGTGCTTTTAGCTATAGTTGGATCTAAATATTGATAAGTAATAGTATCAACACTTGGTGAAAGATGTTCAATTTGTTCTTTCTTTTCAATTGTCCAAACATTAGCAAAATGGTTATCAATATATTTTAGAACTTTATTTTTAGTAAGAAGTTTATCTTCTATATCAACTCCATCAAAGAAATGTCTAAAAAAGAAAACATCATATCTTTCTTCTGCAACTAATAATACTCTTAATAACCCTAACTTTTTTAATGGGAACAAAGCACGAGGGTCAAAAGCAATAATCATGTAATTAGTTGGATTTATTATTTTATCTTTTAATTCGTTATATAAAGCTTTTGCAAGTGGTTTATTATTTTTCTTATATGTTTTTAATTCAATAACAAGAGGAACTTTCTCTTGTACAAGAGAAAGAACTTCTTGTAAAGAAGGTATTTTACTTTTATCTAATAGAGAATAGTTATCTTGTATTTCTTTTAATGTTAGTTCTTCAATAATACCTTTTTTATTAGTTGTTCGTTCTAGTTCAGAGTCATGGCAAACAATAAGATGATTATCTTTTGTAAGATGTACATCGAGTTCAATGGGAGTATTATGTTTTACTGCACTTTCAAAAGCAGGAAGACCATTTTCTGTTTTTTCTTTATCGTGTAATCCTCGATGTGCAATACCTGAAAAAAATAAGGGATTACTCTTTTTTATAAATTGAATTTTATTCATATATATTAATCATCATTATCAAGAGATGCTAATCCCTTTTTAAATGATGTTTTTACTGATTTGATATTCTTGATAAAGAAGAATAAAACAAAAGATATAGTTACACAGATAAGTGCATATAAAGGTAAGAAGTCAAAACCAAAATTATCATTCTTTAATAATAAGCCAAGTAATATAGGAGTTGCAGTTTGAGCAGCCATTGAAGATGCGTAATAATATCCAGTGAATTGGCCAATACGTTTACTATTAGATAGTTCAACAACCATTGGGAAGGAATTAACATGTACTAAAGACATTCCAAATCCTTTGACTAACCAAATAATATAAATAATAAACGGGAATGAACCAGAGTCAGCAGATCCTTTTAAGAAAGTGAAATTAGCAATTAGCCATAAGAAATAAGATAGTAAAGTAATTCCAAGTCCTCCAATTAAAGTCCATTTTCTTCCTAGTTTAGAAGCTATCATTCCAGCAAGAGCAAAACCAATAATAGAACCTACTCCGCCAACAATAGTATTAATCATATTAGAACTTGAATGAGCACCTAAATAATAAATAGTGTAGTTATTCATAAATGTGCTTATTCCATTATCAGCCATAAACCAGAAGAATTCAGCAACTAGTATGATAATAAGCATAGTTAGATTTGCTTTTGATAAAGAAGTACTTTCGTCAGTTACTACTTCAAGAAGTTCAGACTCTTGATCTCCAATAGCCATTTCTTCTTTAACTTCTTCAGCAATTTTGTTTTCTTTAATCTTAAAGAATAAGAATAATGCAGAACCAAGCATTAATAAAGAAGCAATTAAGAAAGGAGCTTCAATTGCCCAGATATTATGATATTGCCAAGAAGAAGTACCTTTTGTTCCTAAATAATTACTTAAAACAAATACAATACCAACAACTGTTGCAAAAGCACCACCGATATATCCCATAATATTTATTAATCCGTTTGCTTTACTTCTTAGTGGCTTTGGAGTCATATCTGGCATTAAAGCAACAGCAGGATTACGGTATATCATTGCAAAGATAACAACAATTGCCATCATAATAATAGTTCCAGCAATATTGTTGTAGTGGAAAAACACAGGAATAAATGGGAATGCAACAGAACAAACAAATGTACCAACTAAGATATAAGGCATTCTTTTACCGATAGGAGATTTAGTTTTATCAGAAAGTCTACCAAAAATAGGAAGTAAAATAAGAGCAGCTAAATTATCAAAAGCCATAATAACGCCAACAAGATATTGGACATCTTCTGCTTTTTCAGCATGGAGTGCCTTAGTAAAAAGTTCTGTTAAAAAAGTTGGACACCAAGAATCATATACTTGCCATAATAATAAAATTCCAAAAAAAGCAAATCCAATTATTAGTGTACGCTTATAATTAAGTTTTAATTCAGTCTTCTCCACATAAATTATTATATCTTATTTTTTCTTGATTGTTAGATACTAATATCTAACATCAATTGATATAATAAGAAATATGGATATTAGAAATACAGCATTAAAAGATCTTCATAATGTAATGAAGATATATAAAATAGCAAGAGAAAATATGATTAAAAATAATAATCCAACTCAATGGGGTAAAAGATTCCCTAAACGAAGTTGGATAAAAAAAGACATTAAAGAAAACAACAGTTATGTAATAGTTAATAATAAAGAAATAGTAGGAGTATTCTCTTTAATTATTGGAGAAGATCCTACATATAAATATATAGAAGGTAAATGGTTAGATTCTTCAAAATATGGAACAATTCATCGAATAGCAAGTAGTTTAAAAGTCAAAAATATTCTTTCAACTGCAATCACATTTTCATTTACTAAAATTAATAATATTAGAATAGATACATATAAAGATAATAAGATTATGATTCATTTATTACAAAAATATCAATTCCAGTATTGTGGAATAATATATGTTAGAAATTATTCACCAAGACTGGCATATCAAAAGATTATCTAACCATCTTGAAAAAAGACTTATATTTATATATAGTATTTTAGTTAAGGCCCCATCGACAAGCGGTTAAGTCACAACCCTCTCAAGGTTGTATCACGGGTTCGAGTCC
>CACYDF010000064.1 GCA_902773085.1 uncultured Erysipelotrichaceae bacterium | reverse complement strand
AACTCCTACAACAATGTTTTTTTTTTTTTTTTTACTGTAGTTAATAGAGTTATTATTTTTGTCATAAAATGCAGTAATTAAAGACTCACCAACTTTAATACCTTTAATCGAGTTTTCTGTAATAGTTGCAATATCAGGATTAGAACTAATATACTTAATATTATTTATTTCTTTTATTTGATTATTCTCTTCAACCTTTAAAACAGGATTAAGTGATTTGCTTTCATTGATATTTAATTCAATAAAATCATAATCAAAACTAATGTTGTCTAAAGTCTCATCATATATAGATAATTTACATTTATTATAATTAGAATTAATGGTTGCATAGATATATGTTTCACCTCTTTTTTTAGGTTGAATTAATCCATTACTTTCAATACTAGCAATATCTGGGTTTGCACTAACCCATGTAATGCTATTTATATCTAAATTTGAATTAGATGTAATTGAACATGGGAGATTAATTTTGGAATTAACATTTAGTGAAAAAGTAGAAGGGATAGAAATATTATCATTAAGTGTATATTTAGTTTCATCAAATAAGTTTTCTTGTTTTTCATCATCTTTATTTATATTATCATTATGACCAACACTACTATCACCATTGGTATTATTTGGTGTAGTTGACTCATTTGTATCTTGATTATCAGTTGTTTTGGATTGAGGTAAAAAAAGTCTATAAAAACCCAAATCTAAAAAACAACTATTAGAAGATAGTATTGTTAAAAAACTAAAAATAGCAAAATTTTTAAGACTCTTCTTCATATTAACTCCACTACATAAAATTATATCATACAGATGTATCTGACTAATTAAAGAAAAAAATCCTAGATAATCATTAAACTAGGATTCTATTTATATTATTAAAAGATAGACTTAATTATGATTCTTTCTTTTCTTTTTGAATATAATGGCATTTTGGGTAATTGGAACATCCAATAAATGTTTTTCCATATCTAGATTTCTTTTCGATAAGTTTTCCAGTCTTACATTGTGGACAGATTGGAGCATCATCAGGAATTACAACAGGTTCTTTTGCCTTAATTTCAATTTCTTTTCCCTTTGTATCTTCCATATAGTTACAATTTGGGAAGTTTTCACACCCATAAAACTCGCCTTTTTTGGATTTTCTTAAAATTAAATGTCCACCACACTTTTTACATATTCTTTCACTAATCTGAACTTCTTTTTTCTCTTGTTCAATATAAACACAAGATGGGTAATTGGAACATCCAATGAATTCACCGTATTTTCCTTTTCTTTTAACAAGTGGTGATCCGCATTTTGGACAGGGTCGATCAATTTGTTCAGGTTTTACTTTTTCCATATTTGAATAAGCATTATCAAATAGTTTAACAAATTCACTCCAGAAATCAGAAAGGAGTTTATTCTTATCATATTCTCCAACAGAAATTAAATCTAAATCTTCTTCCATTTGTGCAGTATATTTATTATCCATATACTTAGGGAAGAACTCAACTAATTTTTCAACTGTAATCTCACCCTGACTAGTTGGAACTAAAGATGATTTTTCATTTACAACATATTCTCTATCTTGTAAAGTTGAAATAGTAGGTGAATAAGTAGATGGTCTACCAATACCATTGTCTTGCATTAACTTGACTAACTTTCCTTCGTTATATCTAACTGGGGGTTTTGTAAAGTGTTGTTCAGGTTTATTATCAATACATTCAACGACGTCATTTTGATTGATGCTAGGAAGAACTTTTTCTTCTTTTTTCTCTTCATATTGCTTAGTTACAATTGAATATCCATCAAATACATTTTTAGTTGAAGATGTTGTGAAAAGATAGTTGTTATCTTCAATTTCAATAGTAGTTGTCTCATCAGTTTTTTGGGACATCAATGATGCAATAGTGCGATCAAAAATTAATTTATATAATAAGTAAGAATCTTTATCTAATTGGCTTTTAATTGATTCAGGAGTTAAAGAAATATTAGTTGGTCTAATAGCTTCATGGGCATCTTGAATTGTATTCTTTTTCTTTTGTTGATGTATTTTACCAACATAATCTTTTCCATACTTAGATTCAATGAAAGCAAAAGCATCTGAAACAAATTCGTCTGCAAGTCTTGTTGAGTCAGTTCTTATATATGTAATAAGACCAGTTTCATTACCATTAATTACGACGCCTTCATACAATCTTTGTGCAATTGAAGAAGTTTTCTTTGTAGAAAAATGGTTATTTATAAAAGAAGATTGCTGTAAGGTTGCAGTAGTAAAAGGAGGATTAGGTTCTCTACTCTTCATTTCTTTCTTAACAGAAATAACCTTACCTTTACCACTTAGTGATGCAATAATTTTATCTACATTTTCTTTTGAATTAATTTCAATATTAGCATTATTATATTTTTGTAAATCAGCAGTGAAAACTTCTTTATTCATTGTTTTAAAAGTGCTAGTTATTGACCAATATTCTTTTGGAACAAATGAAGATATTTCATGTTCCCTATCGACTATTGATCTAAGAACAACTGATTGAACTCTTCCTGCGCTTCTTGATTTAATTTTGCTTTGTAATAAATTAGATAATCGATATCCCATTAATCTGTCAATTATTCTTCTAGTTTCTTGGGATTCAACTAAGTTAAGATCAATAGTTCTTGGATTATCAATTGCTTTAATAACAGCTTGTTTTGTAACTTCATGAAATTCAAGTCTTTTTGTTGTTTTAACATCAAGATTAAGAACTTGTGCAAGATGCCAAGCTATAGCTTCTCCTTCTCTATCAGGGTCAGTTGCTAAAAATACTTCATCTGCTTTTGCAACATCTTTTTTTAACTCATCGACAATTTTTTGCTTGTCCATAGAGATGATATAAGTAGGTTTAAAATTGTTATTT
>CACYDF010000063.1 GCA_902773085.1 uncultured Erysipelotrichaceae bacterium | reverse complement strand
TTCAATTAATATAGCTAAGTACAATAAAGAAATTGAGTCAAGTTTTAAATCAGAAAAAATCTTTGTTTCATATGAAATATTACTTTCATCAAAATCTTGAAAAACTTCTTTCACTATCGATAAAAGTTCCTTATAAATTTCTTCTTTATTCATACTTGCTCTCCAATAATGCTTTAGCCTCATTTATAGAACTAGAAACTTTATCCGTAATATATTTTATCTTTTCCATATTTGAAAGTTTATCAAATGCTAAACTAGAAGGATTAATCCTATCATTTATAAAAACATAAAAACGATGTTTGATTTTCTTAATATACATTGGAAGAATAGGAGAATTAGTTTGAATAGAAAGTAATCCAACCCCCTGTTTTAAACTTCCAAAACTTTGATTAGTATGCAAATCACCTTCAGGGAAAAGAGCAAGAACTTTTTCTTTTTCTAAAACCGATATACTCTGATTAATTGCATCTATATCTAAACTATTTTTATCAATTGGAATACAGCCAATTCCTTTCATAAAAAATGAGCGAATTTTGTTTTGCTCTAAAATATCTTTTGAGGCTAATATTTTAATTCTCCTTCGAAATAAAATGGATATAAGAATTAAAGGATCAGCTAGAGAAAAATGGTTTGAACAAACTATGAATCTATTTGATATTTTTAATGGATTAATTTCACCTTTATAATGAATTTTAATCCTCAAAAAAGGTTTAATAAAAACATATGTTATTAATCTTCCTAAATCATTAAAAAGATATCTTAAACTAACTGCTGAATTTTTCTTTTTATTTTCTAATAAAACCTTTAAGTCTTTAATTTTATTTTCAACTAATTGATTAAAAGAATCAATCTCTTCTTTAGTGTTATTAATTATATAATCCTTAGGATAAATAGGTTTGCCTATTATAATTCTATTTCGCTTAAAAAAAGAGAAAACACCATCATTATATAAAGGAATAATTGGTTCATTTGTTTTTAATGCAATTTGAATATATGATGGATAAAATTTGCTAATATTTCCATCTGTTGAATAATGAGCTTCTGGAAATATCAGTACAATTTTTGAGCCATTAATGCAATTAGCACTTTTGTTTATAAAATCAAGATTGTATATATTATCATCAACTTTAATTGCACCAATTGTTTTCAAAACTACATTAAAAAAGTAATTGTGTTTATACATAATTGATCCAACAACAACATTAACCTTTCTAAAGAAAAAAGTAAAAAAGTACGAGATATAGTCTTTAAAACTTGTATGATTAGAAACTAATAAAGCACCACCTTTAATTTTTCTTTTTTGAATATATTTATCTTCAAAATATACTTTTCTTTTGTATGCAATTTTCTCAAGAATTAAACCGGTAGTCTTCATTAAAAAAAATAAAATTCTATACTTCATTTATTTTCTTCCTGATTTTATCACATATGTCTTTTATAGAAGGGAAAAACATACCACTTTGATCTATTAGTTTTACATCATATTCTTCCGAAATTCTACTTACTAACATAAAGTAATCTAGAGATGTTATCTGGATATCTGTTAAGAAATTTGTATTAACATTTATCTCATTATTATTTAGCACTTCTTTTGCAATTTCAAGTATATCTTTTTCAATACTATCTAACTTCTCTTTTACATCGATTTTGTTGAATAACTTAATAGTATTATCTTTTATTCTCTTTGCAATTAGTTTCCTTGAAATCTTAATTCCATTTCCTAAAATATCATCAAAAGTAAACATAACACTAACGATCAATTTATTCTCTAATGTTTCTAATACATATTTTTTTATATACTCTAATTCTTTATTAGTAACATTCTTTTTTACCTGAATTAACAAATTATTACTATCTTCAAAAGAAAACAATAAATAATTAACTACATAACTAGGAAAATTAAAAAGTGATTCTATTTGATCTGGATTAATATTTTCCCCATCACTTAATATAAGTAGATCATCTTTTCTGCCTAATATGTAATATCTGCTATTTTTAATAGTTGCATTATCATTAGTGTTAAACCATTCATCATTAATAATTTCTTTACCATTAATTATCATTGAAGAACAAGTTGATTTCCCTTTTACAAATAAAACACCATTTTCCAATTTAAAACTAACTGATTTAACTGGTGCTCCTACACTATTTTGATTTCTGATTGCCGGTTTTTGACTTGTATCAAGTGCAGTAATACCTATTTCACTAGAACCATAACCAACATGAAGGTGATATCCTAAGCCATTAAATAATTCAAGTGCACTTTTCTTGATAAAAGAACCACCAGTAATTGTAAACACAACTGAAGGACCAAAAATTTTATTTCTTGCCTCCTTCAAAGCTGTTTTATAGAAAAAACTACCTAAAAAAGGCACTTTTGATTGCAAATTATTAGACATTTTTATAGCTTTATCAAACTTTTTCTTTAATTTTTGATCCTTATTTAGTTCTTTATAAATCTCTTTTTCAATTTGATGATATAAAAGTGGTACGGCTAATATATGAGTGACACAATGTTTTTTAATAGTGTATAGAATGTTATTTGGAGAATAATCTTTTAAGAATACTAGCGGATATCCAAAAAAAGAAAACCAAAAGACTAAAGATACTAACCCAAAAATATGATAAAAAGGAAGAAAAGCTAAAAACTTAGCTTTCCTACGATAAGTCTTCTGGATATCTTTGCATCTTGTTAGAAGAAATTTTGAATTTTCAATTTGAGAAACTATATTTTTCCCAGAATAGATGCATATCTTTTCTTCTAACGATGTTCCTGATGTCGAAAGGGCAATTGTGTTAGCAAATGTTGGCTTATAATCATTTGAATGAATTTTTTTAAGGGAAGAAAAAGGAATTGAAGTTAAATTCAAGGAATTATCTACTTCATCAATGGAATATCTAATATTTAAATATCCACATGATTTAATGTTAGAAACATTTGGCTTTCTTCTATTAACTAAGTAAGGCTTATTTCCTGAATAAAGAATAGCCCAAAATGCTATTATCCAATTAGGTGATGAATCAAGATTTAATGCAATATAATTATCTTCTGATTTTATTATTGAAGATAAAGAAAAGGCTACATCAATTATCTTATTTTTGACTTCTAAAAAAGACTCATATTTAGTTTCACCATCACTATCATATTCAAAGATTATTCTTTTCTGATTTAATGAAAAAGTAACATTAAAAACGTCTTCGAAAGTATCATTTAAACTTTTAATAATTTTTAGATGTTTATTAACATTTCTAATCTCGTTTCTCATAACTACAAAAGCATTAAAGGTTCTCTATTCTTGTTTCCATTAATATAGTCTGAATCAGAAATAATTTTTTTACCAGAAAACTGTAGAGATTTAACATAAACTACTCCATTTTTTAACTTAAGTAAAAGTTTTTTACCTCTGATTATTAATTGGCCTACTTGGCCTTCTATTTCTTCATCACATTTATCAACTTCATATATTTTGACTATACCATCATTAAATGATAAATAGCCACCTGGAACACAGGACAAATAACGAACATGATTTATGAAAGTATCAACATCTTCATCGAGTGATAATTTTAAGTCCTCTTTCTTAATATAATGGCAATACGATGCATTAGATTCTGCTTGTAATTCTGGAGTTATCCTACCATT
>CACYDF010000062.1 GCA_902773085.1 uncultured Erysipelotrichaceae bacterium | reverse complement strand
CTTTTAAAGATAGTGATGCAGGAGTTTTAACTTTTCTTTGAATTGGATATTTTAAATCAAGACTATATAAAGTTGGGAAACGAGATACACTTTCTTCACTATCAGAGTCTAAAGACAAAGTAGAATGATGAACAGTAGTGTCAACTGCAGGAATTTCACTATTAACATCTTCTCCTAAAGCAATTAAGATTTCTTGTTCTTCTTGTTCTTCATACTCAGCACGCTTGTATGTGAGTTCGTAAATCAATAGGTTAAAGAATAGGTGTAATAAGATAACAGAAAGGAGGATAATAATAACTGCATATAAGTTATCGATGATACCTTCTTGGATATTGTCAATTGATTCAAAAGCGCCTTCTAAAACAAAGTTATTTAAATAGACAAGAACAAACATAGTAAATAAAATGGCAGTAAAGAAAACCATCATTACTATTGTTGTAGAATGAATTACAAGGTTGCGATTATAACGATTTCTAATCTTCTCGTTTTTATCTTTCAACTTTCGCATTTCCTAATTCCTTTTTTCTTTTCCTGTTTCCTTCTTCAGCCATAATTCTTTTGAAAGTATCAGTTCTAATTCTCTTCTTTGTTTCTTTCCAAGTTCGAATAAAGAATCTTTCAAAGGCTGCTTTTTCTTCTTCAAGTTCAATGAAGTCATCTCTATTTGTAAAGTCTTTTACTTGCTCCATATTTGCAATTTCCCTCATAGAATTTAACTCGGCTTGGAGCACTCTATTTTCTTCAATTTCTTTTTCAAGTTCATTAGTAATAAGTTCTAAGTTTTTATCTGATTCTTCTTTTAGTGCAATAATTTGACTATCGTAATCTCGTTTAACATTTTCGGTATTTGCAATAGCTTCATTAAGTTTAGATACCATTTCTAAATTGCTGTTTTCAAGTTCTTCTTTAAGTTGAGCAAAAGCAAGTTCGTCTTCTTCTTTTTGTTCTTCCTTACTTCGTTTAATTTCAATATCCATATTTGCTTGTGCAAGTGACATATCTTGTTTAACTTGCTCAAGTTCATATTCTTTTTGAGATATTCTTTTTTCTAGAGTATCGAGAGATTTTTCAAGTTTTAAAATATATTCTTCAGGAGTAATTCCAGATTCAGAAAAGTTTTTTTGTATCTTTTTGATTTCTTTTAGTAGTTTTTCTTCTTGGGCTTTCTTTTCTTTGGCAAGTTGTTCTTCGTATTGTTTTTCAAGTCCTTTTTCAAAATCATTACTTAAGATATAGGTAATAAATGATGAAAGATAGATAACTTCTGAAAATTCTTCTGATAGTGTTGGAGTAAATGGAGATATATTTTTATAAACAGTTTTTGTTTCAAATCCTTTCTTATTATATGAATGAAGGAATTCAAATAATTTAACTGCATTTTTAAAATTAGTATTAAATTTCAAAATGTTAGTCTTTGTTATTGGGAATGATACTTTTGGTTTTTGAGATACTTCTTTCATTAAAGGAGTCATAAGAAGGGATTGAGTTTGAATTAAGAATGATTGAACTTTATCAATATCAGAAAGAGAATTACCTCTTCTTAAACCAATATCGTTGAATCTTTTTTCATTAAGTTTGAGATGAAAATCTAAACTGCTTTTCGAACTACTTTGAGATTTGATAATTTCAGTTTGGGCTTCATATTTACCAGTAAGAGCAAGGATTTCATTTAATCTTTGTTCGATAAACTGCTTTAAATAAATAAGAAGAGTATATAAGAATCTATTTTCATAAATTGCATAATCAGATTCCTTTTTAGCCATTAAAAGTTTATCTGGAATAAGAGTCTTACCTTCTTCTGGTTTTTGTGAAATATAGTTACTGTGTTTTGCTAAATCAACAACAGTATCTTTTGATACTGATTTAATTCTATCAATAGGAATAGTTTCACCTTCACTTTTTACAAACTGTCTTTCTTCCATAACAGCCTTAATAATATATGGCATTGCTTCATCTATTGCATCAACCCAGTCTTTATCTAAGATACACATAGTTGATACACTTTCTAACTTTTCTAGTACATTAGATTTACCTTTTAAATCATTCTTAAAATTGGTGATTGCAGATTCACCTTTTAACTGATTACGATATTCTCTAAAAGCCTTATATACTAAATAAAGTTCGTCCATATTTACCCATTATCAGCAATTCTTCTTACTGCATCTACACATTCATTTATATTACCTTCACCAAAGAGTTGATTCATTTGAGATATTAAGTCTTCACTTCTTGATTTAACAAAGATTGGATTACAAGCAGCTAACTT
>CACYDF010000061.1 GCA_902773085.1 uncultured Erysipelotrichaceae bacterium | reverse complement strand
TTATCTTCATTCTATTTCCTCTTTTCCAATTTTTTATACCCTTGAATCATCTTTTTTTCTTCGTGTAATTCTTTTATTTCTTTTTTTGTCTGTTTTATTAATTCGTTTTTTAAATATAATAAATGATTGATTTCTTTTATTCTGTCTTTCATCTTATTCTTCTTTCTTTTGTAATAATTCAATTATACGTTTTCCCATATTTTTTTTACTCACAAATATAAACTTGCAATCATGGTGTTCTTTAAATGTTTTTAATATTTTTAGTAATGTTTCACCTTTTACTTTTGTATGTGGTGACTTCCATTTTTTAATATCTTCTTCTGAAGTAATATTACCTTGTATTAAAAATATAAATTCTTTACACCCAAGTTCCTTTGCTCGTTCTATTTCTCTAATTACTCGTTGGTGTTCTAAGGTGTTACAGAGATTATGTGACAATTCCAACAATCCATCTTTTTTGTCAATGATAGTCGAATAATCTTTATAAATAACATAATCTCCTGCATCTAATTTACTTATTATATAATCTTGTCCTACTTTATCAAAATGCTCAAGTATTTTTTTGTGCCCTTTTTCTCGAGTATCTACAATAATAATATTATTCTTCTTCAATGTATTCTCCTGTTTCAGGGTCAAAATGTTTATGTTCAAATTCTTCCCAGGATTTACTAAATTCTTTACCAATAAAAGCTTCTTTTAATCCACTAATTTGTTTTAATCTTAAAACCTCATCACTATCCATACCTAGATTAGTAGCGATTTCTTCATCTGTTTTTCCAAGTCTAACTAAATCTAACACTAATTTACTCATATCTATAATTTGATGAGTTCCTTTTGCTCTATTAAATCTAATAGTTGCATTCATATATTCATCTATACTTTCATTTAAAATAACTACAGGTACATATTCCATCCCAAATTCTTTTGCAACTAAATGTCTATGGAATCCATCAACTATCATATAACTATCTTCGCTTTCTTTCATAACTACAAGAGGAAAGCAAAAACCACTTTTTCTGATTGAAATTTTTAATAATTCCATTTCTGGTCTTGCAACTTTGTTTGGGTTCCATGGATTTGGTTTTAGTTTATCTAATTTTACTAAAACTGGCATTTTAATATCTATATTATCTCCTGTATTTATTTCTATACTTTTATTTTCAATTTCATTATTCTTCATTTTTTTCTTTCTCCATTTCTTCTTTTACTTTGTTATATAATCTTTTTAATGGTTTACTGTCAGTTGAATTTTCATCATATAAGTTATTGCAACCATAAATCATTTCTTTTAAATATTTAACATCACTTTTTGTTTCTCCAAAACTTAACCTAGTCAAAAAGAAATCATTTCTTTCTAATGCTCTAGCAACTCTACGCCAACTTGGAACAATTTTTAAACTCTCCATTTTTTTATCAGCTTCATCTTCAACCATATCAAGAGTACAGCCACATTTTTCTTCCCAATATTGGAAAAACTTTCTAATTTTGATTGCATAGTGTTTTTCTAATTTTTTATTATATATTCCTATACTTTCTAGTAAATATAAAGCCCATTCTTGCCAAGTCATGTGGTCTGGTTTTTGGCTTGTTATATTACCAAGTGCTGATGTTCTACAATAAATATTACCAAAATTAACCCCTGCAACTCTTTTTAACAATCTATCCCAATTTTCAGCTTCAATTGCTCTATATTGGTCTAATCCATTTTTTTGGTCATCTCCAAAAGGTTGACATAATCTTTGCATGTGAATACTTAAGCCATTTTTATACATTAATTCATAAACATAATTATATTCTAAATTATATTTAAATGTAGCAATCCAATCATCTTCCGTTCTCCAATCATAAATTGGATAAATGCTATAAGTATGTTCAAGCGGTTTATTCCTTGTTGTCCATGGTTTTCCTTTTAATCTTTCTTTTTTCATAGAAACAATTGTTCTGAAACGATTAAGACTTTCGTCAGACCTTATCCCTACAAAATGTCCACACATTGAACCATTATATTTTTCTGAATACCATTTCTCAAATTCAGGCACAAATTCTTCAAATTCCATGGCATATTTAAAAAACGGAAATATATTATTATCTTCATTAATTGCACAATCTGGCATTTCTCTTACCCATTTTTCTTTTTTTGATTTTTCCCAACATATCCAACGTGGCTCAAATACACTTACTGCATTTCTTAAAGAAAGTGGTAAACATACCCAATAAAAATCTCTTATACACTCCAATTTATTTTTTAAAGTTTTGATATGTTCTATTGTCATTAAATATTGTGCCTCCATATCTATAAAAAGAACGTCATATTTTCTATTTCTTTTTTTTGCAACCATTTCTATAAGTTGAATCATAACTGTACTATCTTTACCACCACTATATGAAACACACAAATTTTCAAAATTATCAAATGCAAATTCTATTCTTTCCATTGCTGCGTCAAATACATTTTTATCATTATAAATTTTCATAATTTTTTCTCCATTCTTCAATAACTTCTTTTGCAATATCATTTGCTTTTTTTTGTTGTTCTTCACTCATAGACATCCAAGCGTTGCAAACTTCTTGAGCAGTTGCATTAATTAATCTATTGCAAGTTGCTTGACCTAACCAACTAACTGGATTAAACATTCTATTTGTAAAGTTTACTTTTGTTGCTATTTCATAAGTAATTGTTGTATCAAACATTTCTTCTTTTAAATTATTGCTAGTAAGAATTTCATAACATTGTGCAATAATTTCTTTATCGTTTCCATTCTGATACATACCATTTTTATAGCATTCCCAATTATTATAATTTTCCCAAATTGGTTTTATATTTTTATTTGTTTTCATATTTCAATCGCCTCATAAGTAAAATGCACTGCCCCCTCGTCTAAACAATCTCCTAAATAACTATCATTGTAGCCACCATTTGGACATTTGTTATCTCTGTGTCTAAACCTAACAAAATTACAAGCCTGTTTTTCTGATACTGCCCAGACATCTCCTAAATATGTCCTTTGGTAGTCTTCTGCGTAACACCCCCAACCTTTACCAACATAATATACTTCATAATGTTTTTTGTTTTTTTTCATCTCAAACATCCCTTTTCATTTGTTCATTTAATAAAATTTTATATTCTAATAATTCACGTTCTATTTTTTTTATATATTTAATATTGACTTTCAAAGATTTTCTTAACGACTCTTTTTCTTTAATTAAATCATCACGTTGCTTTTTCATATCTTCATATTTATCATTCAATTTTTTATAGCTAACTTTATACACTAATATTCAATCCTTTCAATTAACTCTTCTGGATTTAATCTTCTGTAATTATCTTGTATGTCTTGTTCCCTATCTTCAATTTTTTCTTCTAATGTATGAATCTCACATAATAAATCCTCTAACATACATGTTACGCTTGCTTCTGATACATATATTTCATTTTCTTCAAAACTTGAAATATTATATGATGAATATTTAGTCATTGTTTTTTCAGAAATTTTATTATACAAATCTGTATTTATTATCATTTTATTTCCTCCTTTCTTTTATATAATTCATCAACTTTATTTTTAAAATCTTGAACACTCATATTTCTAACATATAAATCATTGGCATATTTAAAAATCTTTTCAATAATGAATTTGTCTTTTTCTTCCTCATTGTATAAATCAATTAATTGTTGTTGATATTTATCAAACAAACTAGGTGCTGGTTCTAATTCTAACAACCATATTATATATTCCATCATCTGAAGTTTATTTTTACATACCGAATTCATAAGAATTATATCAAATGTGCCGAACTTTTTATATATAGATTTTAAAAATAACCAAACCCTCTTGTGCTTTAAGAAATGTTTATCTTCTAATTTTACCTGATTCATTAATTCAGGTTTTTGTAATAAGCAAGATAAAATTGCCATTTCTAAATCGTTATATTTATTCATTCTAACCTCCTCTAATTTTAGTATACTATATTTTTACTATATTGTAAATATATAAATTATATATTTTTTATATTAAAAACTTACATAAACTTACATTAAACTTACATACTATATCTTATAATATGAGGCTATATCTACAAAACTTACAAAACTTACAAAACTTACATAAATATTACATTATATATAGGGAATGTGTTTTTTTTATTTTTTTATATATATATGTGTATACCCTATTTTTTTGTAAGAATGTAAGTTTTGAGGCTATATCTACGTTTAAGACGATTTTTAAGTAAGTTTTTGTGTAAAAAGTATGTAAGTTTTTACAAAAATCTATAAATTTAAGTCCAAAATAGCATAATTTCCTTTTTCACAATTAATAGTTGTTTGATGTAAATATCTCCCTACAGAATTTTTTTGTAGAAATTTCATGTCGTCCCATTCTTTTTTAACTGTATCAAATTCAAATCCACCTTTTTTTAATTCTCTATATAATATTTGAGCATTTATATAACATAATTGATAATTGCCATTTATTTCTTTAAATTTGCCCCAACATTCTCCATAATTATTTTCTTCAAATCTTTTTGCGTTAATATTAATAATATCTTTGATGTATTCTTTTGCTTTTACTGACGTTCTAATTTCATCTTTATCGTTTACATATTCTTTTATGTCATCAACTTTCAAAATATAATCATCTTCAAATATGCACTCGTTTGCTAACTCGTTTGCTAACAATATAGAAGCCAACGCTGAGGCTTGTTTATCTGTTGCTGGTGTATTTACTAGTATCTGCTCTAAAAGTTCCTTAAAACGGCTAAAAATGACCTCAAAACCAATCTTTTGAATATGCTTAATATATTCTTTACCTGCAAAACCATAATTTTCTTTTATGATTTTTGCAATATCTTGGCCATTTTCAATAATTTTTTCACCAATTTCCAAATCTATAACTCTGTTATAAACTTGTTCCCCTGCATTTTCTTTAACCATCTTATCGTTACTTGTAAATAAGAAGTTATTAAACCATACTTTGACTTCTCTAGCCTGACTGTTCTTATTTAATCTACCTTTTTCAGTACCATTACATAAGTCCATGACCAAACTTTCTAAATCTAAGTATTTACTTCTTTTAACTATCTGTAATTCATCAAAATAGCAAGTATAATTTCTCATAAAACTTGCAACTACTGAATAATAATTTTGTGTATTGTTGCTTGATAGTCTTAAAGCTCCAATGTCTGGATTACCCCAAATACTCATTGCAACCATACAACTTAATGTTTTTCCGTTTCCACTTAATGAGCTCCATAAGTTTACCATATAAGGTTGCAAATTCAATTTTTCAAGTAAAGGGCTTGCAAGTGTAGTAGCCATTAATAATTTTATAACTTTATGTTTTCTTAGTTCTTTGATTGTTTCTTTCCATTTTTGATAATTTCCTTTACTTCCAATTGCTTTGTAAATATTTTTAAATTCATCAGCACCATCAAATATTCCATGCGAATCATAAGGAGCAAAATCATTATTTTTCCAACCAATATGTGAAATACTATCTAGCTTTTTGATATTATTAATATTCATTATCTCATTAAAATAATTTATATAATATCTAACATTTTCACTTGTAACATCTAATCCATCATCACTTAACAATAACAATTTATTATTAATTGATAATTGACTCTTATCAACTGTTTTTTCTTTCCATTCATTTTCTTTATAAAAAATAATTTTTACCTTTTCTTTTCCAGTATCTTCATTTATGTATCTTTCAACTGGTAGAACTGGAATATATGAAAATTTATAATCAGTTTTACTATCTATAATTCCATTAATAGTACAGATATATTTACCCGTGTTATAATCTTGAATATCATATTTGCAATATGGAAGTTTTAAATTTTCTCCAATAGAAACTTTATCATTTAAAATTTTTTCATATTTTTTCAATGTACTTTTGAACCTTTTTTCAACCCCCAAATCCTTGGCAATCAAGAACAATTCATCTTCACGTTCTATTTTGTCAATATCACTCATATTAAAAAGGTCAATAAATGTTTGTTTATTAAATAATTGTTTTTCTGACATGTTTATTCTCCCTTCTTATTTTTGATTGGTATTATTTTCATAGAACCATCTTCAACATTAACTTCTAAATAGAAATCTCTACCAAAATTATCAATAATAAACTTTGGTATAATTATACGATTTCTTTGTTTGTCTGCATGTTTCATAAATCTTAATATCTTCATTTTTTTACCTCCTTTATCTTACAAAATAAGTGTACCACATTTGTTATACATTTTGCAATAAAAAAAAGCAACTTTTTAGTTGCTTTACATCATGCAAGTAAAATACAAATATATAGTGGTATAAATAATAAAATCAATATTATTGTATATAATATGCTCTCATTTTTTAAACCGTCTATAATGCCTATTATAAGACAAAATAACAAGTATAATATTGAATAAGTCTTTAAAAATATCATCTTTCACCTTATATTTCAAACGGCGTATCTTCAACAGTTATATTATCGCCAAATAAATCTGTAGCTTTATCAAATATTAAATCATCTTTTTTCATGTAATCTTCATATTTTATAAATCCTTCGTGTAAAGTTCTAACACTTGGTATAAAATCTTCTTTAAAGTTTTCTTTACTATTTACAAATCTGCTGACTTGTGGCTTTGTATAAATGTTCCCATCATTGCCTTCATATTCTTTTAAAGAAAAATTAACATTAATTTTTTTATCTTTTAATTTTGTTTCATCCCAATCCCAAATATAACCATCGTTATAGCTTTCAATTGCCTTGATTAATCCCTTAATATAAGATTTATCTTTATCTTCTGTTGGTTCTGCTACAAATGATAATGTTGCCCCATCATCCCAGAACTTAGCATTTTCGCCTCTTTCATCATATCTTTTTTGATAATAATCTTTATTTTCTCCATCTAAGATGTCAAGTTCTAAAGATATTTTATTAATACCATTGTGTTGATAGTTCTTAACATTTTTAATAATACAATGTTGACCACCTAATTTTAATCTATCACTTTCTACGTATTCATTCACTTTGATTTCATCCCAATCATCAAATTTTTTCATTTATTTTTCCTCCTTATTTTCTACTTTATCTAATTCATAATATTCTCTTACAACTTCATCAAATTCTTTTAAATCATTTTCCATCGTTTCGTTTTCAAACATTCCAAATGGTGTTTTGACACAATCTTGACCATTTGTTTTTAGTCTAAATATATAATTACCATTATCAAACATGCTTCTTATACAAATTGTAAATAACCCTTGTATATTACATTTGTCATCAAGTAGTTTCCCAATTGTTTTAGGTTTTACATTTCCGTATTCATCTGTATCTTCGTGCATTATTAGATAAACTGTTTTTCCACCTTCAATATTTTTAATACCATTAATTAAGTTCCAAAAATTACTTGCTAATTCATTATATTTGTCGTAACCTTTGACGCTTGACTTATTCATAAATTCGTTTGTAATTAAGTAATTTGCATCATCTATAACTATTGTTTTCTTATTAGTATTTGCTATTGCTTTTAATATAGTTGCATAGTCATCACATTTTCCTGCTTTAATATCTGATTTAAAAGGCAACGGCTTTCCTAAAACATTTACAACTGCAACTTCTTCCCCTTTAAAATTTCTTAAACTTGTGGATTTTCCAGAACCACTAGCACCAATTAATAATACTGGTACACTATTCATATTTTTCACTCTCCTATTTTCTAATATTTTTTCTACTTCATTTTCCATATTTAATGGTTCAATAATTTCATAGTTATCTGCGTTTGTATTAAAATAAACAATAAATGTTTCATCAACTTTTAAATTGGTATTTTTTTCAAATTTAAGTTTGTAATCTCCTAATTGAAATGAATAATGCACATAGTTGCAATCATCAAATTTATGCAATGGTATTAACATTTTTTTGTGCTTATA
>CACYDF010000060.1 GCA_902773085.1 uncultured Erysipelotrichaceae bacterium | reverse complement strand
GCCAATTGTAGTAATTGAAGATGAAAAATTAATACTAGTAATACTAGAACATCCTTCAAATGCACTATTACCTATTGTAGTAACTGATTCAGGTATATTTACATTAGTAAGGGAAGTACAATTTTTAAATATACTTTGTGGTATTGCCTCCGTGCCCTCTGAGAAAGTTGCTGTTGTTAAATTTTGGCATTCAGCAAAAGTTTCTATACTCCAAGTTGATATTGTTGATGGAAGAATAACTTCTTCTAAACCAGAATTACTAAAGGCATTTTTTTCTATTGTTTCAACTTTGTTTAAATTAACACTCTTTAGATTTGGACACATTGCAAATGCATATTCACCAATTGTTTTTATGTGATCTGGTAAAACTAACTCTTTTATTGCAGTATTTTCTTTATAGAAACCATTACTTATCCTATCAATACCTTCTGGAAATCCAAAGAAATAGCTGCTGTTTAACATTGCATAATCACCTAAAGAAGTAATCTTATTTATATCATCAATAATAATTTCACTAAGATTGCTTGTATCAGAAAAAGCATAACTATTAATGGATTCTATATCACCAAGACAAGTGACTTTTCGTAAGTTGCTACATTCGTTAAACAAACTATATGAAATAGAAGTGACTTTTTCTGGTAGAACTATTTCCTCAAGTGCTGTACAACCAGTAAATGCACTATTACCTATTGTAGTTAGAGAATCAGGTAAATCAATATTAGTTAAACCAGTGCAGCCATCAAAGCAGGAATTTGGAATATTTTCTAATTCTGAAGAAAGCTTAATATCATTTAATTGTTTGCAATAGGAAAAAGCTCCTTCACCAATAGATATTAAGTGTGAGAAATCTCCAGAAACTAGTCCACTAGAGAAAAAAACTTGTGACCCAACTTGTTCGAGTTGACAATCTTTTGGTATAACAAATCCATCAGTTTTATTTGCAAAATAATAAAAGCCCATTGAATCTATATTCTTTAAAGATTTAGGGAACGCAAAGTTTCTAACATTTTTTAAAGAATGGAATGAACCTTTGCCTACACTTTCAACTCCATCATTAATCATAAGTGTTGTTAAAGAATCATCACAATAGAAAGCATATTCACCAATAGTCTTAATAGTACTTGGTACATACATTTCATTTAAACCATTAACACTTCTAAAAGATGAATTACCTATTTCTTCAATTCCATATGGAATATAGATACTAGTAATTTCTGGTCTTTCACTTCCAGTAATGTAAAAAGCATTATCAGCAACTTTCTTAATTGGTAAGCCTTCATGCATTGAAGGAAGAACAAGATCACCAGATATTTCATCATTTGCGCGAGTTATTTCATAATATGTTTCATCTTCAGATAAGATGTAATCAAATTTATCTTCGGTATATTCTTTTACTTCAAACTGTGCAACATAATCAACATCTTCAGTTGCTGGTACAACTTCCTTATCCCAGCCTACAAAGTAATTGAAGTCATCTTCAGCTGTCTCGTTTGCTTGTTGAGGAGTTTGACCATCATAATGTGGTAATTCTCCTTTTTCGACTTCTTCTGTCTCTAAAACTATTCCATCATGGTTTAACCATCTAATTGAGAATTTAGTTGGAATCTCAGGTTCAGGTTCTGGTTCGGGGTCAGGCTCTGGTTCTGGTTCAGGCTCAGGTTCGGGTTCGGGCTCAGGTTCGGGTTCGGGCTCAGGATCTGGCTCTGGCTCGGGTTCTGGTTCTGGCTCTGGTTCCGGTTCGGGCTCTGGTTCAGGTTCTTGACCAGGCTTTGGATCAGACTCCTTTTCCTCATCTTGTTTACCACTTCCGACTTCGATAACGATGTCTTCAAGTGTTGAACCACTACTCATTCCAGCTGGATCTCTTGTGTTCATTTCATCTACAATTTCTGAAAAGTCTTCTTGGAATTTTTGCTTATCAAAATTGCATGAACACAAGATGTTACCTGCCAAAACAGTGGGTAGCAAAAACAGTTTTAACATTTTATAATGCTTCATAAAAACCTCCGTAAGCGATATATTTGTTATCTATATTCTACTCCTTTTGAAAGCGTTGTCAAGAATAATCAAAAAAATTTTTATTCTTTTCTAATAAACAGTTAAAAGAAGCTTAATAATTTGTATAAAAACCATAAAAAATTTATAGTTATAACTTGATTGAATATGCTTTAAATCAACTGAATAAACACAATGTGATTTTTCACAATCCTAATTCTTTTTTTATTTCTTCTAAAGAATACGCCTTAGGATTCTTTTCATATTCCTCAATAGCTTCATCAGTTAAAGCAATATCGTGTTCATCTTCAATTCTTTCAAAAAAAGTATACTTAATTAATTCTTCTAAATCTCTTCCTTTTAATTTAGCATAAGCTTCTGCAAGTTTACTTTCTTTATCATTCATTCTAATTGAAACAATCATAATTATTACCTCTTTGTATTATTATGTTTTACAAAGATGAAAATGCAAGAAATAACCTACATCTTTTCAATTATATTAACTGTTTCATTTATTTGATTAGATAAATATTTGAAATCATTAACTAATGATTCTATTTTTATTTCTTTAGTTGCTGAAATTAAATCTAGAGATATTTCATTTAAAATAGAAAGATTAACTTCTCCTTTCTTATTACTTATATAAGAAGTAATTTGTTCATAACTTTCTTCGATAAGATGTATTTTTAAATCAAAATGGAAATTATAACTAAAAGGTTTCTTTCCACTATTCTTCCTAGTTAAAAGTTTATGAGCCATATTTAATAAAGGAAGAAGAGAAATAAAATAATTTTCTTTCTTACTTAAATTATTTAAAACTAATTTATCTTCTTTCATATATTACTCCTTAACTATCTTTCTTGCTTTACTAATTATCTTTACTTCTTTTTTTAGCTTTAAAGAAGAAATAGTATAAGAAAGAAGATCTTTTAAAATATGATAATTATTTATAAATAAATTATTATTAATAGTACTTATTATTTTTTTTAGTTCTTCAATAATATAAATATAATGTCTTGTTATTCTTTTTATTTTTCTTTCTTCATTAAAAGATAATTCTTCTTTACTAGAAAGAGCAAAATAATCTTTATCTTCTTCAGCTAAAACAAGTGAAAGTCGTTGTAGTTTTTTGTTATTTATATTTTCAGCCTTTAATAAATAAAATAGATTTAATAAAGCAGCAGATCCACAATAATATTTTGAACTAGGATCTTTTAATCCTTTTAATAAATTAAATGTTTTCATCTTTATACCTCTAATAAAGAAAATAACTCCCCGACTTTCTGATGAATAGTAAGTGTTGCTAAATCACATCTTGCTTTTTCGTTAACGTCAATATAAACAAGATTATCACCTTGGAAATAAGAAACAAATCCTGCAGCAGGATATACCACTAAACTAGTACCAGCAACTATCAAAGTATCTGCTTCTCTTATTGCAACAAGAGATGAATTCATTACATTAGGATTAAGTGGTTCTTCATATAAAACAACATCTGGTTTAATAATTCCTCCACATTTATCACAGTGGGGTATTAAATCCTTTGAATGAAGGATATAGTTTCCATCAAATAACTTCATACAGTTTTGACAGTAATTTCTATGAATTGAGCCATGCAGTTCTATAACTAATTTATTACCTGCTTTTGAATGAAGTCCATCAATATTCTGAGTTACTATTCCTCGCAGTTTTCCTTTATCTTCTAATTTCTTTAAATATAGATGACAAGGATTACATTTAGCATCTAGGATTAACATTTTCTTTTTATAGAACCTATAAAACTCTTCAGTATTAGATACAAAAAAAGAATGAGAAATAATCATCTCTGGTGGATATTTGTATTCTTGATTATATAATCCATTCGTTGATCTAAAATCGGGAATTCCACTTTCAACTGATACTCCTGCTCCTGAGAAAAAAACTATTCTTTTTGATTTATTAATTATCGCTTGTACTTTTTTTGCATCCTCATTAATATTAGCCATATAACTATTATATCTTAATAGTTATACTTATCTTATGATAACTACTTCTTTTAATATATAATATTATTTGGTTTTATCTGGAGGAGATATTATGGATGCCTATTTACAAGCTATAGAAAAAATGCCACGAGTCATTAAAGTCTTTTTTTCTATTTTTGTTCTAGATATATTCTGGGCTATTTGGAGAGTAGTTTTAGGTGTTAAAAATAAAAGTGTATATCAAATCCTTGTTGCTATATTATGGTTTTTTATTGGAGTAGTATTACTTTGGGTTCTTGATTTAATAAGTCTGATTGTAAATAATTATCCTTTTTGGTTTAAGCAAGAATAATTAATCATTTTTATCTTGTTTTACTTATTTAAATAATATTCTTTATATATCACTCTGTTATAAGTTTTTAGTATCTTATCTATTTAAAATGAGAGAATGTCATAAGCATTTTAATAAACTAAATTATGTTATACTTAATGTGGAAGTAATACTAATTATTTTAGGAGGATAAAATGAAAAAATACTATTTATTACCATTATTAGCTATTTCTTTAACTTCTTGTTCATCACCTGTTAGCTTTGAAACTTTTAAATCAAAAGCTCAAGATGCTGTAAAAAAAGAACATGAATTCACTTCTGGTAAAGCAAGTGCTAAAGGTGAATATGTTATAGAATCTACTCAAGTAAAAGTTGATGAAGAATATTCTTATAAATATAATTCTGGAACTAAAAGTTGGAATATAACAGATACTAATTTAAGTGATGATGTTAGAGCATTTATTGCCATATTAGTTGATTCAATGTTAAATTCTGATCCTACTGAATATGCTAGTAAAGAAACCGAAGGGGTTAAATATTACGCATCAAATTCCGGATTTAAAGTCGTTGATGCTTCTTCATCAGAAAAAAAATCTTCGCTTTCTTTTAATTCATATGGACTAGTAACTGAAGTAGATATTAAAGGAAGTCAAGATAGTAATAAGATTGACTTCACTGTAAAGTATAGTTACTCTAAATAAACAATACGTTTTCAAAAATCTCTTTATAGCTATTTGTATATATTTAATGTAAATGTTAAAAAAGAGATGAATTATGAGCGAAATTAGTAGTATATTAAAAAAATAAAGGCCTCTTTTCTTTACTATATTTTACTTTTCCCATTTTTATTTCCTTTCTAGTGTCTAATGCATATGATATCACTTTCTACCCTCTTATATAATTCCATACCAGTCCAAAAATCCTTGTTAGAGAAAGCAAGCCATAAAACGCCACCATGTTTGCTAATAAAATATCATAATGCCCCGTTTTAATGTATCTAAACCGGACAAAATGCCCCGTTTTAGTTGATTTCACGGTTATGACATGGTATAATTTTTTTGGAAAAGGAGATTATTTATATGAAACGGATTATAGAAAAGGAACTAAATGAATGGTTGGCACATGGCAAAGAAGCCTTATTAGTTGAGGGTGCAAGGCAAGTTGGTAAAACATATATAATAAGACAAGTGTTAAATGACAATAGTATAAATTATTATGAAATTAACCTTATCGATAGGCCGGATATTTTGAGTTCTTTAAGGGAAATTGATGATATTGATGAATTGATACAAAGAATTGAATTATATTCTCCAAATCCATTGATAAAAGGAGAATCCATTATTTTCCTTGATGAAATACAAATGTTTCCAGAAATTATTACAAAAATTAAATTTTTAGTAGATGAAGGTAGATATAGATATATACTAAGCGGGTCTCTTCTTGGCGTTGAAATAAAAGGAATTAAATCAGTACCAGTTGGGTATATGAAAATGCTTAGAATGTATCCTATGAATTATGTTGAATTTTTATTAGCATTAGGTGTAAAAAAGGAAACTATTGATTATTTAGAGGAATGCCTTAATACAAGAAAAAAAATTGACGAATTGATACACAATAAAATGCTTAGATTATTACATATGTATTTGATTGTTGGTGGTATGCCTCAAGTTGTACAAAAGTTTTTAGAAACAAAAAATTTATACGAAATTGATAAAGAACAAAAAAATATAATAAATGCATATAAAGCAGATTTTTCAAGATATGAATCTACTGATAGAAAATTAAGAATTATTGCTATATATGATAATATTCCTGCACAATTAAACAAACAAAATCATAGATTTATTTTTACATATTTAAACAAAGAATTAAAATTTGATCGTTATGAAAATAGCTTTTTGTGGTTAAAAGACGCAGGTGTTGCATATCCAATTTATATTGCAAACGAAGCAAAGTCCCCACTTGTAATATCAAAAGATAAGAACACCTTTAAAATGTTTTTATCTGATGTTGGATTGTTAACTTCATATTATCCTTTTTCTGTAAGAGAAGATATTATGAACGAAAGTAGTAGTAATTATAACAATGGAGCTTTATTTGAAAACTTTGTTGCACAAGAACTTTGCGCCAATAACATAACACCATATTATTTTAAAAGCACAAAAGTTGGTGAGATTGATTTTGTGATTGAATTTGAAAATAGAATAACACCATTAGAAATTAAATCGGGTAGCGAATATAAAACTCATAAAGCAATTGACAATCTAATTAATATTTATAAAAACAACATCTCAAATCCTATCGTGTTTTCTAAATCAAATATTTTTATTGATGGTGAAATATTGTATGCACCAATCTATTTAGTCGGATTTTTAAAAGAACAAAGCAAAAAAGATATGCGAATTCCTATTGATTTAGAAGGCATATAATCTTATTTAATTTGTCCATTAGAGAAGGCGGAATAATTTGCATTCCTGCATATATGACATTTTGTTTATGATGGAGTAATTTATATTGGAATTAATAGCTATAATATTATATAACTTTATGCACCTGTGATTTAATCAAAGGTGCATTTGTTTTGACTAAGAAAGCAAAAAACTACCTAGAAATTAATCAAGATAGTTTTTTATAAAATCGTTCTTGCGAAGTATGCTCATTAATCCAGTTTTTTATTAAATATTATTTGGTAGTTCAAACGGATATAATCCATCTTTATCAGGAATTTCTCCTGCCTTTTCTAAGCTAAACTTAGTTAGAAGTGGCCCAACTATTTCATATACTAGTGTAGCGCATAATGTTACTGCGACTATAATATTTCCAATATTATCATGTTGGAAGGAAGCCATTTTAGATATTTGGTTCGCCATTCCAATCGCAACACCAGCTTGTGGCAATAGAGTGATACCTAAATAATTTGTGATATGTTTCTCTCTTTTTGTAATCTTACATCCAATATAAGCACCAGTATATTTACCAAGAGATCTCATTACTATATAACATACAAATACTAAGATTATCGGTAACACTGATTTAGAATTATTTGAAGCGATTATTTCTTCGCCCGCAATTCCAAGATGCGCTCCTGATAAAACAAAGAATAACATAAATAAGAATGGAGTCCATCTATCAATTAATTCTACATCTCTATTTACGATAGGAAGTTCATTCTCTTTAGCGATATTAATATATACAGCTCCAACCATCATACAACAAAGTAGATTTGAGAATTCTAAATTTCTTGAATTAATTGCGATATGATTTAATGCTTCACAGATTCCAACGCCTAATAGAGTGAACGCAATTATCACAATCGCATGATTATTTCTAGATTTAAAGAATTTAATAACTAGATGCATTAATAAGCCTAATAATGCTCCAACAAGTAAAGAACCAATTATTTCAATTAATGGAACTAAAACAAATGAAACAAAAGATAGTGGAGTTTTTAACGCGATTGATTCACTCAGTGAAACTGAAATACTAAATACAATTAATCCAATCGCATCATCAAATGCGACAACAGGAAGCAATATATCTACTAAAGGACCTTTAGCGTTATATTGGTGAATTACCATCAAGGTCGCCGCAGGTGCTGTAGCGGTTGCGATAGCGCCTAAGCATATTGCAATTGATAAATCAAGATGCATTACTAGACAGATGATAATTAGTGTTACATCTACAAAAATTACCGCAAGAAGAGCTTGAAGAACAGTGATTAATATTATTTTTGATCCATATTCTTTTATCTTTGATAGTTTGAATTCCTCTCCGATTGAAAGTGCGATAAATCCAAGCGCGATCATTGAGATAAAATTATTCATTCTATTCAAACTTTCTTTTAAATTAGTGTTGATTGAATTATCTAGTATCAAACATAGGATTGCTGCGATCAGCCCAACAACCAAATATCCTGTGACATTAGGCAGTTTTAATATTTTTACAATTCTAGTGGACATCAGTCCTAATATTAATAATATTCCAAGAAATAATACGAAGTTCATAGTTAAGTCCTCTTTTATAGAAACCTTTATTCATTGTATCACTAATATTTAAAGCGGATTAAATTATTTACAATAATTTGAATAATATTTTGTTTATGATGTAGTAATTTATTTTGGAATTAATAACTATAATATTGTATAAAAATTCAGGCGCCAGCGATTAAATCAAAGGCGCATTTATTTTGACTAAAAAGTAAAAAAACTACCTAGAAATTAATCGAGATAGTTTTTTTATAAAATCGTTCTTATGTAACGTGCACATTAGAAACCATTAGTTTCTAAACAACCCCATTTTAGATAAAGTCAAATAATAAGATG
>CACYDF010000059.1 GCA_902773085.1 uncultured Erysipelotrichaceae bacterium | reverse complement strand
AGCCAACATCAACACTATAGCCTCTAGTTATTAATTCATTATAAACAACATTTTCTATTAAAAAGCCTTGATTTGGTTCCCTAAAATTAATTCTAACATTTCTCAATCCAATATCTTGGCAATAAAACTTTGAAGGAGTATTTAAATATTCTTTCCCTTTGATATTAAATCTTTTTACTTTATCAAATAGAAAAGCATCTGTTATACCATCAAAAAATCTATCTATAGTTTCACTATCTATCTTAATATGTTTTTCACTTGATAAGTAATTCGCCATATTTAATGGATTAGTTAGATTTCCAGTAACAGAGCATAAAGCATCTACTGTCGCAGATAATTCATCAACCAGATTTGTATGAATATTTTTTCTAATATCATCTATGTATACCTTTTTCATCAAATTATCAAGGTATCTTTCTTTTGCTAAATCTGTTTCTTCCTCAAATAAAGCAGGCATACCACCATATCTTAAATAATCTTGTAAAACAAATCTTTTATCTTTCTGATAAGCTGCATAATATTCAGAAAACGAAAGTGGTCTAACATTTATTTCAGTACCTCTATCTTTAAATTCATCATTAATATCTTTTGATAAAAATTTAGAATTACTTCCAGTGATGTAAATATCATAATTTTTATGCTTATTTAATGAATTAACTGCCCTAACAAAATCATCAGCTAATTGGACTTCATCAATAAAGATATAATATTGTTTATTTTCATCAGTTGCTAAAGATTCTATATAATTTCTAAGTTTGCCTTTTTCAAGTAGTTCATCATTTACTTCATCATCAAGTTCAACAATTATTATTTGATTTTTATTAACACCATTATCCAATAAATAATTTTTGTATATTTCTGATAATAAATATGATTTTCCAGATCTTCTAAGTCCTGTAATTATTTTTACCTTAGACGAATGTCTCTTACTTATTAATTGATTTAGATAAAAGTCTCTTGCTATCATTTTTCTCCTTTCGAAATTTTTTGTATATTTACAGTTTTTTCCGATTAAATTGTAACAAATAATTATTTACTTTTCAATATGTATTTATGCAAAATATGGTTGCAAATATAAAAAAAGTATTTAGTGCTGATAGGTGTCTAAAATATGTTCCCCAAAATATCTCGTTTTTTTCGTTACAACCATAAAGTGAAGCTATTGGAGTGCTGACAAAAGAATAAAAAAGAAAGAGCCCATTCAATCTCAAATTTTATATTTTGATTAAAATGGGCTTTTTTATCAATTTTTAATTATTTTAAACTATTTCTTTGTCAGCAAACAAACAGTCTCTACATGATAAGAATGTGGAAACATATCAATTGGTTGAACAACTTCAACTTTATATTCAGGGAGAAAATATTTTAAATCTCGAGCAAGAGTAACTGGATCACAAGAAATATATATAATCTTTTTAGGCTTAATCTTTTTACATGCTAAAACAAATTCTTTAGTAGTACCTTTTCTTGGTGGGTCAAGTATAATAACATCAAATCTTTTATCTGTTTTATTTATATAATTTGTTGCATCATCTAAGATAAAATTAATATTATTTATATTATTTCTTTTCTTATTAAAGAATGCATCTTTAATTGCAGAAGGATTATTTTCAATACCTATTACTTCTTTAACTTTTGAAGAAAGAGATATACCAATAGTTCCTGTTCCACAATATGCATCAAGCACTCTATCGTCTTTACTTAAAGAAGCAAGTTCAATTGCCTTTCTATAAAGAGTTTCATCCATACTAGAATTAGTTTGATAAAAAGAAGATGATGAAATTGTAAAAATATAATTAAAAATTTTATCTTTAATAAAGTCTTTTCCATATATAGGTATTTCTTTTTGACCAAGTATTACATTTGTTTTATTTTTATTAATATTTAAAACGACACCTTCTATTTCTGGATGATATGAAATAAGCTCTTTAGCAAATTCTTTTCTACCTTTTAAATTTTCATCTTTAGTAACTATAGTGACTAGGCACTTTAAAAAAGATGAAGTCTTAATTAAGATATGTCTTATATTGCCAATATATGTATCTTCGTTATAGATATTATATTTATATTTCTTAATTAATTTAAGAATAGTATCACATATCTTATTAGATAAAGCAGATTCAATAATACATTCATCTATCTTAATTAATTTATGACTAGACTCTTGATAATATCCAAAATACGGATTACCTTTACTAACACCAAGAGGTTTTTGAATCTTATTTCTAAAATTATAAATATCAGAAGAAGGAATTGTATCATTAACTTCTATATCAATATTAGTAAATTTATGAATAAGATTTTTAACTTTATTTCTTTTATATTCTAGTTGCTTTTTATAATCTAAATGCATTAATGAACATCCTCCACAAAGAGAAAAATATTTGCATTTAGGAATAACCCTATCTTTTGATTTGGTTATTAAAGAAATAACTTTTGCACTTGTTATTTTTCCATAATTAAAAGTAGTTTCTATCTGAGCTTTTTCACCAGGGAGAAGATTATCAACAAAAAAAGTATTTTTATTATCTTTAATTATTCCTTTACCAAAGTCATCTAAAGATAAACAAGTATATGTATTAATTTGTTTACTCATTGATTATTCCTTCAATATCTATTTCTTGATCTAATTTTTTAGAGTTTTCAATGACTTTTTCAAGTAATCTATTTACTTCCTTTAATTTATCTTTATTTTTGTCAAAATAATCTTTCATATAAATAATATATAAATTAGTAATTCTTATTAGTGTTTGATAGGTTAAAGTTAGTGATAACTTTTTACAAAAAGAATTGTTAGCATAGAAATATGATGAAGAAGAATGGACTATTTGAGATGCTCCTTCATATACACTTGCATATTTATCAAGATTAGCTAAATATTCAAGTCCATCCCTAAAATTAAGTTTAAATCTTGTATCACTACTTGAATAATTATTTGCATAATATAAATATCCATATTCAATAAACTTTTTCATATCTTTGCTTTTTAAGTCGTGACTAGCCATTTCTTTTTTAATTCTTTCAAAATTAGCATCGAGTTCTTCTTTTGTATATGCATCTTGATTTCGTAAATAATTATTATATTTAATATGTTTGATGTATTCTTTTTTTATTTTTTCGTTTTCAATTAATAATTTTATGATACATTCACTTTCATGTAGTGATCTCCAAGAAGTAAGAGCAGATGTATATAATTTTGAAGAAATTAGAATTGAGAATGCATATAAATTATTAAAGACTGTTTGAAACATATCATTAATTAAAGATACATCAGGTTTGTAATAAGATGTTGGTGTATTAATACTTTTAAGCAGAGATACTAAGTTTAAAAACTTAGTAAGAATAGTATCATAAATTGATATTTCTGGTTTTTCATCATCTTTATTTAATAGAAAAGATTCATACGCATTACTTGCAATTTCCTCATAGGTAGAGCTTGGAGAAGATTTAACTTCTCCAATTATATATTCAAGAAGTTCAAGTCTATCCATAGCAAGTTGAAGTTGATCATTATTATTTATTCTATTGATAATATAATTAAAAGAAGAAATGACTAAATCATTATTTGTTTTTTCAAGTGAAAGGCGATAGTTAATATAATTATCAAACTGATTATTTTCCACTTAGTATTTCTCCTAGGTATATTCCTTCTAGTAGTGCCATACCAATATTATATCCACCGCAAGGATAGTTCCTATCAACTACTTCTCCAAGGACATAGATATCTTTTCTTTTTATTAATTCTAGTTGCTTAGATATTTCACTAATATCAATTCCTCCATAAGAAGTATGAGAAAACTTAAAATCATAAAAAGATTTAAAAGTATATTCTAAATATCTTTTATCTATTATTTTTATTCCCTTTAAAAAAGAAGGTAAGGAGTTAGATGCTTTATCTAATGATATAGAAGTATTGTTATGAGAAAAGATATCAAGTCTTATCTTGATATTTTCTTTTTTATTTTCTCTTAATAAAGAATTAATTATAAATGCACTATTAAAAATACATATTCCTGATAGTCCATCTTTTTTAAAGATAACTTCTCCATCTTCTTTATATATAGATTTATTATCATATATTACTTCAACTATACATTTAAGTTTATTATCAACTAGACTTTTTTCAATTTTTTCTTCAACAACTATTGGGACAAGTCCTGGAGTAAACTTATTATATTTAATATCTAAGTCAGTTATTAAATCATAAGAATAATTATCTCTATCATAACTTCTACCACCTGTTGCAAGGACAAGTTTATTATATGAATAATTATCTTTAGTTGATTTAATGATTTTATTCTTATAATCAATGTGGATTATTTCTTCTTCAATAATCTTGTACTTTGTTCTATCTAGTTCATTTAATAAGAAGGAGTAGAAACATTCACTTTTATTAAAGAAAGGATAGTAATAGCCTTCTTCATTTATATAATAAGCAAAACCATTAGAATCAAAATAATTAAAGAGTTTAGAAATATATTTTTTTTCTAAATATCTTGGTAAATATTTTACAATATTTGAATTAAAGAAGTTACATCTACCATTTCCAGATACTAATATTCTTTTTAAAACATTAGATTTGTTTTTTGATTCTTTTTCAAAGATAGTAACTTCTTTATTTTTTATATGAAGGGAAGTAAATATTCCTGCTACTCCTCCACCTATAATAGCTATATCTAATTTCTTCATATTGATATTTTATCATTTTTAATAATTAAATATGTGATTATGAATGATATCAAAAAGAGTAATTGAAAATATTTTTTACTTTTGGCAAATATTATAGTGAGGAGAAATATTTATTCAATGATAAAGAACATATTATATTTATTAACTGTACATATAAAAATATCAAAAATGATATTGGTATATTAATTCATTATATGAAAAGCAAGATAGGCGAGAAAAAATGTTATGATATCTTTGAAAAGAATGATTTAGAAGCAATAGAGAAAATGGGACAAGTAAGTGAAAAGATTGTTCGAGATACATTAAACGACGTAATAGTTAAAATGATTGAAAAAGGTTTTTCGATTGAAGATATATCTGAAATAACTAAAAAATCTACTAGAGAAATCCGCTTAATTAAAACTAAACATAAATTATAGGAGTATCTAATATGGGACAAGTAAGTGAAATGCTTAGAAAAGATAGTTATAGACTTGGGAAAGAAGAAACTACAACTGCTCTTATAATTGAAATGCTTGAAGAAGGTATAAGTACAGAAACTATTTCTAGAGTTACTAAAAAGTCTCTACATGACATTCTTGCTATTAAAGAAAAGAATAATCTGTAGATTTAAGGATATAGGATAGTATTTTAATAAAGGCATTAGGATTTATCTTGATGCCTTTTTTATATACAAAAATAAGGATAATACTAATGTGTAATTATCTTTATTAATTATTTCAAATTAATATAAAGAATACATTTTTAGTAATATATTTAAATAGTAATTAAGTTTATATTATTTTTGGAATTTATAGAACTTGTATTTTCCTATTTTAGTTTCTACTAATAGTTTTCTTTCTTTAAATTTGTTTAATGTAGTAATTACTGTTCTTTTTGAAATATTAGTTTCTTCAATTAATTCTGTATTAGATAAACCAAATCTTGAAAGAATAGTTGCTTCTTTTAATATTTTATATATTCTTTTTTCTGAATTTGATAATTTAAAAGGAATAGTAATACAACTTATTTCTTTTATATATTCTTTTAATCTAGCAATAGTACTATTGATTTGAGTAATTAAGATATCTATAATTATTTCTACATAATTATTTAAGCAACCAAACTCATATTTATCATTAGCTTCTTTAAATGCTTTATAATACTTCTTTTTTTCTTGATCAAAAGATGATGATATTAAAAAAGAAAAATATGATTTTGTTTCTAAGAATAATCCATTTGAAAATAAATATCTACCAACTCTTCCATTTCCATCATAGAAAGGATGAGTATTTTCAAAAATAAAATGGCATAAGATCATTTTTGTAATTGTATCTATATTTGAATTATATAGTTGAATAAATTCATTCATTTCTTTGATGATTTCTTCTTCTGGGTAACTCCCAGAATGAATAATTTTTAATCCATTAGAAACAAAGACAACACCTTTTCTAAATAATTTTCCATCAGGTAGTTCTTTTTTTATAATTGCATTTTTTAAAATCACATCATAGGTATTTCGAATGTCATTTAATGAATTAATCTTGCATCCCTTAGTAAAGAGTAACTCTTTATAACTATTTGCAATTGATATTATTCTTTTATCATTTGAAATAGATGCATTATTAATAATTGAAAAAATATCGTGCCGAGTTGAAATGATACTTTCTATTTTATTTGTAGATTCTATTTCTTCAATGAGAAAGGATTGAATTATCTGCCTTTTAGCAAAAGAAGTAAAAGAATTTATTAAATAATCAAATTCTGCAATTTTTTTATTTAAAGATAATATCATATTAGTAATATCAAATGATGGAGAATAAAAGTATTTTCCATTTTGTATACTAAGTGTATTATCTGATGATTTTAATCTTTCAAGATAAGTATTAAACTGTTCTTTGTCTAATTTAAAGTAATTACTTTTGACACTCATAAATTTCACCTATAAATATATTTTAGTTATTTGAAGTGCAAAATTCAACAAAATTGCACTTGAATAATAAATTACTGCTTAAAAATCCTTTATTTTAGCCTTTTTTTATTGCCAACAATTTAAATTTCATGTCTTTCTCCTTTATTGACTTAATATCTTTACTATGATTTAATCTATTTGGTTAGATATAAGCTTGTGTATTAAATTACTTGTGCTAATCTAACCTTTTTTAATTAAAATGCTTGCTTTTAATAAAACAAACAATTTCTTATATATCAATTTTAATAGATTCTAATTCTTAAAGAATTTCTGTTTAATTATATTTTTCAATTTAAACTAATTAATGGATTGTTAACAATTTGATTTCCTCCTTTCTTTTTTATATATTATTAATGGTTATAGATGTTTTCTTATACACTGTGAGGTATGAGCTCTATAACCTTTTTTTATTTATGAATAATGTTTTCCATTTCTTAATACATTTAAAAACTTCTTTTTATCTGTAGGACTAATTTTATAATTCCAATTTTGATGTCTTTCTACATAATCTGATTCATTTCTAAGATAATATCCAGAAGAAACAAAATATTGTTCAGCTATTCCTTTTGAAGTTTTTAATGTAACTCTATCAGGAACACTACTAGCATGTGTAACAGATACACTAGCTAATTTCTTTTTGCCATGAATATTCTTTTCTCCTAAAATAACATGTGGATGTGATTTAGAAGAAGGATTATAAATATTATCCTTTGAATATTTAACTTTAGGTGTTCGATATAATTTAATTCCATTAATGTATCTAGCCATTATTTATTTCCTCCTTTTTTAAACAACCAAGTTGGTGGCAGCTCTTCATTCCTTGCTTTCTTTACAATAGCTAACCACCAATAGATAAGGAGTATATTGAAAATCACTATTGAACTTTTAGTTCAATGGTGATTAAAAATATTTATTTCATATAAACTAAATTAAAAATAAGGATAATACTCAAATATAATTATCCTTATTTTTCTAACTAATTAATTTAATATTTATTATTTAGCTGCTTTTTTGCTAGTTTTCTTTTTAGTAATGATTTCAGAATGCTTTTCACTATTTGTATTCTTTAAATAGTTAATAAGTTTCTTTCTATGTGCAATACAAATATTCATACCTCTTTTTGATGAATAATCATGGGGATTATCAATCATGTGTTTAGTTAGTTTTTCAATCTTTTTATCTAAGATTGCAATCTGGACTTCAGTAGAACCAGTGTCTTTTGCGTTTCTTTGAGAATCTTTAATAATTTTAGATTTCTCTTCTTTAGTTAATGCCATAAATTTACCTCACTTTATTAATGTAAACTATTTACCAGTTAAAGGTTAATAGTAAGGATTAATCCTATTCACCAGTAAATGTCCAAGTAGTATTTTATCATAGTAATAATAGATATCAAGTTAAATGTGGTTAATAGTATGGGGAGTAATCTTTTAATAATTATGTGATTAATGTATAATTATTTTATTCATTATGGGGTATTGAAGTGATTGTATATTCTGGTAATTTAATTAACTTTGCTAATGATGTTCTACATGGTGTTATTGCTGATAGAATAGTAGAGTCATTTAAAAGAGTTGGTATTAATCATAATAATGAAGCTGAGTATAGAGCTTTTAATAATTCATTACAAGTAATGAATAATGTTTTATGTAATAATTCAGGAATTGATCAAAATATACAAGTTGCAATAGAATATCAAATTCCTCTTACTTCTAAAAGAGTAGATTTTTTGATTACTGGTTATGATAGTAACAATAAACAAAATGTTGTAATAATTGAGCTAAAACAATGGGAACAATGTTCAGCAACAAGTAGAGATGATGTAGTAACTACATATGTAGGTAATGCTATAAGAGCAGTTACTCATCCTTGCTATCAAGCATATAGTTATGCTAAAGCAATAGAACTATTTAATCAAACAGTAAGAGAAAGAGAAATAGATTTACATCCTTGTGCATTTTGCCATAACTATAAAGATGAATATATAAAAGAAATTAGAAATGAAAAATATAGTAAAGCAATAGAACTTGCACCATTGTTTTTAAAGAAAGAACAAATTGAACTAAGAGAATTCATTAAGAAGTTTATTACTAAACCAGATAATGGTGAAATTCTTTATACTATCGAAAATGGAAAGATTAAACCTTCTATTGCTTTACAAGATGCTATTGCTTCTTTATTAGAAGGTAATGAAGTATTCTCAATGATTGATGAACAACAAGTTGCATTTGCTACTATTAAGAAATTAGTTGAGAATACGATTGATGATGATAATAAACATACAGTAATTATTCAAGGTGGACCAGGTACAGGTAAATCAGTTATTGCAATTAACATTCTTTCTTATTTTATTCAGCAAGGGAAGAATGTTTCATATGTTACAAAAAATGCTGCACCAAGAAGTGTATTTATTAAAAAACTTATTAACGGTAACTACACTAAAAGATATGTTGAAAATCTATTTAAAGGATCAGGCTCTTTTGTTGATACAAAACAAAATTTATTTGATTGTTTAATTGTTGATGAAGCTCATCGATTAAATGCTAAATCAGGATTATTTCAAAATAAAGGTGAAAACCAAATTAAAGAAATAATTAATTCATCAAAGATTAGTGTATTCTTCATTGATGAGGATCAAGTAGTTACTACAAATGACATTGGATCAGTAGATGAAATAAGTAGGTGTGCTAAGTTATTAAATAGTACTATTCATTATGGAGAAGACCTGATTTTATCATCACAATTTAGATGTGGTGGTAGTGATGGTTATCTTGCTTTTATTGACAACCTCTTAGGAATAAGAGAAACTGCTAATTATGATTTAAGTGATATTAACTATGATATTAAGATATTTGATGATCCAAATGAAATGAGAGAAAAACTTAGAGAATTAAATCTAAAGAATAATAAATCAAGAATGCTAGCTGGATATTGTTATGACTGGATTAGTAAGAATAATTCAAATGCTTTTGATATTCTTTTAGATAATGGATTTAAAGCGCAGTGGAACTTTTCTAATACAAATACTTGGGCTATAGATCCAGATTCATTTGAACAAGTAGGTTGTATTCATACATCACAGGGATTAGAGTTTGATTATTGTGGTGTTATTATTGGTAAAGACTTAATTTATAGAGATGGTAAGGTGATTACTGATAGAACAAAAAGAGCAAAAACTGATCAATCGTTAAGAGGGCCTAAAGGTAAAGATGAAGTTTTTGTTGATAGGATAATTAGAAATACTTATAAGACTTTATTATCACGTGGTCAAAAAGGTTGTTATATATATTGTGAAGACAAATCTTTAGCCATACTAATAAAAAATAATATTAGTACTTTATTTTAGCAGTATTTAAATTCATATTATCAAGTAATTTTTAAAGTTATTTTATATGAAATAATTTATTATAAATAATACTATTTATCTAAAAAAAACCATTGATTTTGCTATTTATTATATTAGCAGTAATAGTAGCTCCTGCACTTATTAAAAAATCTTTAAGACCTAATAATGCATTTTTTATAATACTTGTTTTTTTCTTTTTAGAGACAGATTCCTTAATATCATTCAAAATTTCTATGACTTCTTCTTTTTTTGCGTTTTCAATTTCATCTTTTTCTATATTATTTTCAATATCCTCAATAAGCTTAGCCATTTTTTCATAAAAAAATCCTGTTTTGCAAACGGGTGATAAAAAATGCCTTATTTATGGGCATTTGTTGAATTTACATATCTCTATAACGTATTACTT
>CACYDF010000058.1 GCA_902773085.1 uncultured Erysipelotrichaceae bacterium | reverse complement strand
GTGGTACCCAAGAGGCTAAGGGGAGTCCCTGCTAAGGATTTAGGGGGCGAAAGTCCTGCGTGAGTTCGAACCTCACCCACTCCGTATTATTTAAAGGAGAGTAGATTATGATTTTGTTTGTAGACACAGCAAATTTTGATGAAATTTCTGAAGCAGCATCATGGGGCTTTGTTAAAGGTGTTACAACTAATCCATCCTTAATTGCAAAAGAGAACTTAACCCAAAAGGAAATCATCACCAAGATTACAAAACTTATTGACGGACCTATTTCTGCTGAAGTTACTGTGAATGGTTATGATAATATGCTTAAGCAAGCTAAAGAACTTTTTAGCATTGATCCAAAACATATTGTTATTAAACTTCCAATGACAATTGATGGATTAAGAACTTGTAAAAAATTACATGAATTAAAAATTCCAACTAATGTTACTTTATGCTTTTCTGAATCTCAAGCACTTATTGCAATGGAAAACAATGCTACTTATTTATCACCATTTTTAGGAAGACTTGATGACATTGGTCAAAATTCTATTGAATTAATTGAAAAAATTATGTGCATTAAAAAACAGTATAATTACGATACTAAAATTATATGTGCATCAATTAGAAATGCTAATCATATTGTTAAATGTGCATTAACTGGTGCCGATATAGCAACTGTACCATTTAAAGTTCTTAAAGGAATGGTTAATCACTCCTTAACTGATATTGGTCTCAAACAATTCGACGAAGCAATAGAAAAAACAGCTAAACTAGCAAAGAAATAGTTATAAAATCCATTTTTTCTACCACAAACCCTTATTTATTAACAATTTTTTACTATGAGAAATAAAGAAAATAGAATAAATACCAAAGTAATTAGAAAATTATCCCATTATATTGGTAAATATAAGAGGGATACTATTTTTACTTGGATTTTAGTATTGATTGAATCCATATGCGAAGTTCTCGTTGCATTTTTTACAGGAAAAATAGTAAATGTTTTTAATTCACTTAGCGAAACACCTTCAAATATTACTCAAGTTTATATTAATTGTATTATTGTTGCTTCACTTGCAATAGTTGCTGCAACTACTGGTATTCTTGCTGGGTTTTATTGTGCATCGGCTTCCGTTGGATTATCAAAGAACTTACGTAAAGCTATGTTTAATAAAATTCAAGAATATTCATTTTCAAATATAGATAAATTCTCTACAGCATCAATAGTTACTAGAACAACTACTGATGTTACTAATGTTCAATTCGCATTTCAATCAATAATTAGAGCTGTAATAAGAGCTCCATTTATGATGATATTTGCAATCATATTTTGCTTTATCACTGCACCTAATTTAGCTTGGATTTATTTAGTTATTGTTCCTGTTGTTTTCTTCATTCTTCTTCTAATTCTATTTAAGGCACATCCTCTATTTGTAAAGATTTTTAATACTTATGACAAACTTAACGAAGATGTACAAGAAGATGTAAGTGGAATTCGAGTTGTAAAAGCATTTAATATGGTTGATTATCAAACAAGTAAATTTTATAACACTAGTGATAATATCTATAAAAACTTTGTTAAAGCAGAAAGGATAGTTGCATTTAACTCACCTATTATGAATCTTTCAATTTACTCAGCAATAATTATAATTGCACTTGTCGGATCTAAAACTATTCTTACATCACTTGGTAGTAAAATGGCAGTAGGTGATTTAACTACTCTAGTAATGTATGTAATGATGATTTTTAATGCACTGATGATGGTATCAATGGTCTTTACAATGATGATTATATCTAAGAATTCTTCAGAAAGAATTGTTGAGATTTTAGACGAGAAACCGGATATTATTTCAAAAGAAAACCCAATTACAGAAGTAAAAGATGGTTCAATTGACTTTAAAAATGTTTTTTTTGAATACCATAAAGGAAAAGAAGTTTTATCAAATATTAATTTTCATATTAGTAGTGGAGATACTTTAGGAATTATCGGTTCAACAGGTTCAAGTAAAACGACTATGATTTCTCTAATTGCTAGATTATATGATGTTACAAAAGGAGAAATATTAGTTGGTGGAGTTAATGTTAAAGATTATGATCTTAAGGTCCTACGTGATGAAGTATCAGTTGTATTACAAAAAAATCTTTTATTCACAGGAACAATTAAATCAAATTTACTTTGGGGTAAAATTGATGCTTCTATGGATGAAATTAAATCAGCCTGTGATATTGCACAAGCAAGTGAATTTATTAGTTCTTTCCCAAATAAATATGACACACAAATTAGTGAAGGTGGCACAAATGTTAGTGGCGGTCAAAAGCAGAGATTATGTATTGCAAGAGCATTACTTAAAAATTCAAAAATATTAATTCTTGATGATTCTACTTCTGCATGCGACACACACACCGATTCATTGATTAGAGAAGGGTTAAAAAAGTATCGCCCTGATATGACAAAAATTATCATTGCTCAAAGAATATTATCGATAAAAGACTGTGATAATATTATTGTTCTAGATAAAGGAAAGATTGTTGCTTTTGGTAATAATAAGCAACTCCTTTCTTCTTGTGATATCTATAAAGAATTATATGATTCACAAATTAAAGCAGGAGGTGATTTCGATGAAACAAACTAAAAATATCAAAAGTTTTAAATCACCTAAAATTGACAAGACAACATTACCTCGTCTTTTTAGATATGTTTTTAAATATTATCCTTTTAAACTAATACTTGTTCTTCTTTGTATTATCGCTTCGTCATTAAGTAGTGTGGTAAGTTCATACTTTATTGGAAACATTCTTGTGACTAATTTTATCACTCCTGCTTTAAATAAAGCTAATGAACTACATTTAGATAATGCATATCCACTTCTTTTTGGTCCTGAAAAAATGATTACTTGGAATAACATATCATTTACTACAACATTCATTATTGTAGGAAGTATTTATCTTCTTGGACTTCTTGGTGGTTATTTCTATAACTTTAATATGTCAAAAATTGGGCAAGGTACTCAAAAAAGAATCAGAGATGAACTATTCACACATATGCAGAAATTACCAATAAAGTATTTTGATACACGTACTCATGGTGATATTATGTCTATTTATACCAATGACATCGATGCTTTAAGGGAAATGCTTTCAAGAACTTTACCGATGTTATTTACATCGGTAATGACAATGCTTTTTAGCTTTGTTGCAATGCTTTTAACTGATATTATCTTTACTAGTGTTGTCATTGCCTTCGCAATTTTAATTTTCCTACTAATTAAATTCTTAACTAAAAGATCTGGTGCTAATTTTATTGCTCAGCAAATTGAACTAGGTAAAACTAATGGCTATATCGAAGAAATGATTTCTGGCCAGAAAGTAGTAAAAGTATTTAATTACGAACAGAAAAATATTGAAGGCTTTAATCAACATAATAATCTATTATGTGAAAAAGCTACTAAGGCAAGTAGATTCTCATCAATATTAATGCCTTCTGTTAATCAACTTGGTAATTTACAATATGCTATTATTGCCTTAATATGTTCATTATTCTTAATCAATAATGTAACTAGTGTAAGACTTAACTTTTCAGATGGAATGATATTTACATATGATTTAAGTGTATTTGGATATATAGTTACTTTCTTATTACTATCTAGATCATTTGTACAACCAATTGGTCAAGTATCCATGAACTTTAATACTATTATTCTTGCTTTAGCTGGTGCCGGTCGTATCTTTTCAGTAATGGATGAAAATGAAGAAGTAGATAATGGATATGTTGAGCTAGTATATGCAAATGTCGATACAAAAGGTAATATTACTGAAAGTGATAAAAGAACTGGCATGTGGGCATGGAAACATCCACACCATAATAGTGGATCAACAACATATACCCTTCTCAAAGGAAAGATTGATTTTTACGATGTTGACTTTGGTTATGTAGAAGATAAAATCATTCTACACAATATTTCACTATATGCAAAGCCTGGTCAAAAGATTGCATTTGTTGGACCAACTGGGGCAGGTAAAACAACAATTACAAATTTAATAAATAGATTTTATGATATT
>CACYDF010000057.1 GCA_902773085.1 uncultured Erysipelotrichaceae bacterium | reverse complement strand
TGCCCTTATATGCGCCTGTAGCTCAGTTGGATCAGAGCATCTGACTTCGAATCAGAGGGTCAAGAGTTCAAGTCTCTTCAGGCGTAAATTATCTTTTTTCGGGAAGTAGCGCAGCTTGGTAGCGCACCTGCCTTGGGAGCAGGGGGTCGCGGGTTCAAATCCCGCCTTCCCGATGTCAATAATTAATAGTTAAAAATTGCATATAAAATATCTGATTCCTAAAATATTTAGTTGAATTTTTGAAAATTCGATATATAATTTAAGTGTAGATAAAAGATAACACTACAAAGTTCAAATAAAGCATTTGCTTTAAGGTTTACGACCAGTATGGTCTAATTTAGTCTCACGAAAGTGAGATTTTTTTGTATAATTATTAGTGAGAAGAGAGGTTGATTATGGATAAAGAAAAGGAACTATATATTGGTCTTGACGTTGGAACTGATTCTGTTGGTTTTGCAGCAGCAGATCAAGATTTTAATCTATATAGATTAAAAGGAAAAACTGTATGGGGTTCTCGAATTTTTGAACAAGCTAGTGACGCAAAAGATAGAAGAATAAAAAGAGCAAATAGGAGAAGAAGTTCACGTAGGAAATACCGTATACATTTACTTAATGAACTTTTCGCAGGTCTAATCAATAAAATAGATGATACTTTTTTCTTAAGATTAAAAGAATCAACATATCATTTAGAAGATAGGAGTAATAAGAATCCATATTTATTTTTAGATAAAAAGAAGGAAAAAGAGTATTACAAAGATTATCCTACAATTTGGCATTTACGTAATGCACTATATAAAAATGAGAATAAAGCTTTTTCTGATATTAGATATGTTTATTTGGCAATTCACCATATTATTAAATATCGTGGTAATTTTTTAAAGGTAGGTGATATTTCAACTAGCAAGTTTGATGAAAAAACTTTTGATAGATTAAATGACTTTTTTAAAAGACTAGATGATAGTCTTTCTGATAATGAACAAAGTAGTGATTTTCAACTTATATCTTTAAAAAACTATAATTCATTTAAGGAGATACTTGATAGTAAAGAAAAAAACAAAACAGATAAACAAAAAGGGATTAAATCATTACTTGCCTCTAATGAACAATTAAAAGAGTGGATTAATATGTTTGTTTCATTAATTACAGGTGGAAGCTTTTCATTATCAAAATTAGATTTAGATGATAAAAAAAAGATTCAGTTTAATTCATCTTTTGATGAAGAATTACCTAATTATCAGAGTATATTTAGTGAAAATTTTGAAATCATATCAATTGCAAAAGAAATATATGATTTTTATGAACTAAAAGATTTGCTTAATAATCATGAGAATATATCAGATGCATTTGTCACAATATATGATAGTCATAAGCGTGATTTAAAAGCATTAAAAGAATTATGTAAAGATATAGATAAACATTTTAATCATACTAAGGAAGAAGAACGTGTATATTCGCTTATTTTTAAGTCCAAAGCAGAAAACAATTATAATAATCTAACTAACGTTAATGATGATTTTAGTTCTCGATTAACTGACATTCATTCTTTTAACACATTTATATTAAAAACAATGGAAAAATATAAAGATTATTTAGTCGATAATACTATATGGAAAGAACTAAAAGAAAAAGCAGAAAAAGATTCTTTGTTAAGTTATATAGCAATGAAGTCTACAAGCATTATTCCCCACCAATTACATAGGAATGAGCTTTTAAAGATTATTGATAACGCTAGTAAATTCTATCCTGAATTATCAAAGATTAAAGATAAATTAGAAAAACTCTTTATGTTTAGAGTGCCTTACTATTATGGGCCTTTAAATGATAAATCAAAATATTCATCAGTAGTTCGTTTATCAAATAGTAAAGTTTATCCATGGAATGTTGAAAAAATAATTGATGATGAAGCATCAAAAAACAAGTTTATAAATAATCTAGTAAATAGTTGTAGATATTTGTTTGGTGAAAGTGTAATGCCAAAATCTTCTATTACATATCAAAAATATATTTTACTTGATAGATTAAACACAATAAGTATTAATGGCGCAAGGATTTCACAAGATATTAAGTTGGATTTATTAAAAAATCTAATTTTGACACAAAATAATACAACAGTAAATCAGATGAAAACTTTTCTTGTTAAAAAATATGAAGTCTATAGTAAAGATAATGTTTCTATTTCAGGAATTAACCCATCAGATAGTTTTATCAATTCATCATATTATCTATTTACTAAAGTTTATAATACTGATATTCTTAATAATAAGCAAATTAGTGAAGCAGATGAAATAATAAAAATATTGACAATTTATAAAGATAACATTAATGATGGTATAAGAATTGTTTCTGAAAAATATAAATTTAATGATAAACAATTATGTCTTTTAAGAACAGGGCAATTTAGAGAATGGGCTTCATTTTCAAAAAAATTAATAGCTGAATTGCCTTATTATGATGAAAACGATGTTAAACATACAATAATTGGCGAAATGGAAGATACAACAAAAAACTTCCAGGAAGTACTAAAC
>CACYDF010000056.1 GCA_902773085.1 uncultured Erysipelotrichaceae bacterium | reverse complement strand
TTCATATACATTTTTCCAACCATTACCAACACCTGCAAGAATTTTAACTTCATGACCGTGTCTAATAAGTGCATTATATAAAAGTTTTGTAGTAACTGTAGTACCATTGGTTGTTTCACCAAAATAATCAACGACTAAAACAATTTTCATTCTCTTTCCCTAACAAAATTATTTTATCATTATATGATATGTAAAAAAAGAATGTTAGATACTAAATATAGTTAAATCTTAAAACTATAAAGACAAATATTATTTAGATTTTTTATCTTCTTTGTTTTCATCTTTTAGTAGTTCTTTGGCTGCTACTAAATATGAAGATAAGTCTTGCATATTAGATGGAACAATAATCTTAGTTGCTTTTCCATCAGAAACTTTTTCAAGTGCTTCAAAACTCTTTAAAGCAACAACAGCAGGAAGAGGTTTTGATTTATTTAACATATCAATACCACTAGCTTCAGCCTGTCTAATCATAATTTCACCATCTGCTTGTGCCTTTTTAACTTTAAGAATTGATTCAGCTTCAGCTTCAGCTTTTTTAATTTGTTCTTGTTTAGATGCTTCTGCATTAAGAATTCTTGCTTCTTTGTGACCCTCTGCAATAGTGATTGCTGATGTCTTTTCACCTTCTGCAATAAGAATCTTTTCTCTCTTTTCTCTTTCAGCTCTCATTTGTTTTTCCATTGCTTCTTGAATATCTCTTGGTGGAAGAATGTTTTTAACTTCAACACGAGTTACTTTAATTCCCCAAGGATCAGTAGCTTCATCTAATATTTTTCTCATTTTATTATTGATAACATCTCTGGAAGTTAAAGTATCATCTAAATCAAGTTCACCAATAATATTTCTTAAAGTAGTTGAAGATAAGGCTTGAATACCCATAATTGGATCTTCAACTCCATAAGCATATAACTTTGGATCAGTTACATAGAAGAAGACAACTGTATCAATTTGCATTGTAACATTATCTTTAGTAATAACTGCTTGTGGTGGGAAATCGTAGATTTGTTCTTTTTTAGATACTTTCTTAGCAATTCGATAAAAGATTGGAACTAAGAAATGAACTCCAACATCCCATGTTGTTTTAAATGCACCAAGTCTTTCAACAATATAAATATCTGTTTGTCTAACGATTTTAATTGATGAAAGAAGAACAACAACAATAATAAATCCAACAATTGCAGCAATTACAATACCTACTATTTGTCCTGAAGTAAGTAAGAAAATACTTTTTAACATAAATAACCCTCCCTATTTAGAAACAATCATTTTGTTTCCTTCGATTCTTTTTACAGTTACAATAGTATCTTTTTTAATATCTTTATTATCTATACTTACACAAGACCATTCAACACCATCAATTTTGATAGTACCATTTTGATCAAGAGTAATATCGTCTAGTAATTTGTATTGTTTACCAACATATGTTTCAACATTAGTAATTGTTTCATCGCCAGGTTTTATTTTCTTTTTAATATATCTTCCAACGAAAATAAATAATAAGAGTGAAGAAACAATATAAACAAAAATACTTACATACCAAGGAATTGGTTTAATTGCTGCTACTACTAGTGCAATTAGTGCACCAAGAGAAAACCAAATAGCAATTAAATCAGCTGTAGATATTTCTATGATGAGGAAAGTAACAAAGACTGCTCCCCAAATAATAAGCATTATTTCATATGTTCCCATAAAACTACCTCACCATAATTATAACAAATAATTATGTTTTTTTACCAAATCAGATATAAAAAAGATATAATAACTTAGTATGTTTACAAGTTTAGATTTAGCAAACCATTTCGGATTTAAAATCATTAATGGTAATTTAAAAGCCCTCCATCGTGAAATAAAAGTCCAAGAACTTGACCGACCTGGATTACAACTTCTTGGTATGTTTTCATTTCATCAAGATGATCGAATTATGTTAATTGGTAATAAAGAAATTGCCCTAATTAATGATAGTGATCCAGAATTTATTTATAAAAATGCTCTACAGTTATGTTCTAAAAATGCACCTGCTATAATTGTTTGTCAAAATGAAAAATGTCCAGAACCACTTTTAAGAGCAGCAACAAAAAATAATTTTCCAATCTTTCAAACTCCATATGAAACAACTGACATCATGTCAAGAATATATATTTATTTAAATGAGGCACTTGCCCCTAGGACTTCAGTCCACGGATGTTTACTCGATGTCTTTGGTGTAGGTATTCTTCTTCTTGGTGAATCAGGAATTGGAAAATCAGAAGTCTCTCTTGATTTAATTAAGAAAGGTCATCGAATTATTGCTGATGATTCTGTTAATATTGCATCAGTTAGAGGAACTTTAGTTGGAACATGTCCAAGCCAAATTGCTGGAATGATGGAAGTAAGAGGTATTGGAATTATTGATGTAGCTAGAATGTTTGGTATTAACTCACTAGAAAAGAAAGCAAATATATCTCTTGCTATTTCTTTAGTTAGATATGAAAAAGGTTACCGAGTTGAAAGACTTGGAATGAAAACTGAAAGATATGAAATCTTATCAAGTACGATTCCTTTAATTAAGTTACCAGTTTCTCCTGGTAGAAGTATGGCTGAAATTATTGAAACAGCTGTTACTAACTTTAAATTAAAAGATAATGGATATGATACAACTTACGAATTCCAAAAGAGATTAGAAACTATCCAAGCTCAAAAAAAAGAAAAAGAACACAATCTAAAATTAATTATGGAGAGTGAAAATGATTGATTTATATTTTTTTGCTTATCCAAGTGGCTTTGGCCATACTAGTTCTGGTAGACCAGTTTTTGCTTTTTATTCTCTTTTAATTATCATTGGCTTTGCAATGGCTTATTTTATTTCTAATTATCGAGCTCATAAAGATGGCTTTGATTGGTCGTTT
>CACYDF010000055.1 GCA_902773085.1 uncultured Erysipelotrichaceae bacterium | reverse complement strand
TATAGCATATTTCAAATTATCATAGCATTTTATTTTGGTACACAATATCAAAAAAATGTTAGTAAGAAAGAGGGAGAATAATATGATTTCATTAAAAAAATTTATTGAACAAACACAAGGACAAGCAATAGACGTGCATTTTCCACACACAAGTTTTCTAAAAGGGCAATGCGTTAGTTTAATACAAGAATATTTAAGACTTTGTTTAGGGCAACCTGATAAAGCAAGAGGACACGCTAAGGACTGGGCTATAAATTATGTAAATGAAGGACTTGGAACTATTGTTGATTCACCAAGAAACGGAGATATATTAGTATTTCCTAATGAATGTAATCATTTTGGACATATAGGTATTTACTACAACGGAAAAATATATGACCAAAACAACACAAGACACGATCAAGGTAGAGCAGGACTTGGAGAAATATTTTCAAACGATTATATAACACTAAGACCAAATGTAGAATTAGTAAAAGATGAACAATATTTAAACCTTAGCAATTTAGCTGATACTTGGAGAGTTTATCCAATGGACGTAGCACCAGTTGTTGGTAATGAGTGCAAAAAACTACTACCAAGCAAATTTAATGGACTATCTTATACAATAAAAGGCTTTAAACAACCAAACGTAGCAATTATTGAAACAAGAGATTTTGGGCAAGTACAAATCTATGTTGGTCAAGATGTGTCTAATATGTTTTGCATTACTGATGAGCCTATATATGGTTTAATAAAATAAGGGAGTTTAACTCTCTTTTTTTATGCAAAAGTGTAAAGTTTAAAAAAAAAAAAAAAAGTATTAAAAAAGTATTGATTTTATATTAGTTATATGGTATCATTAATACAGATAGGAGGTAAGAGATATGGAAATCAACATGAAAGGGTACGATTTAGAAAGTTTCAAAGAAAAAGACATTTGGACTTGGGACGAGATAGTATCAACAATTGAAGAATTAGAAATTAATAATAAAGATTTGCAAGAACAACTTGATGATTTACATAGAGATTTAGAAGAAAACTACACGCAAATATCTATTGGCGATCAAGTTGATATTAGTGATAGAGATTTTATTTAATCTCTATTGCTAAAATATATAAAAAGAAAGAAGGGTTAATATGAACGAATTAAGTTTACAAGAAGTTTTAAAAGAAAATCATGAAAGATATGTTGAAAGAAAAAAAGAACAAGAAGAAAGAATAAAAAAAGAGAATAGAAAGAATTTTATTATTGTGTCAGTTGCATCAGTCTTAATCTTATTTTTAACATTTGATAAATTAGGAAGTATGACTGAAAAAGAAGTTAACAACTGCATGGCAAAAGGTTATTCAAGAACAACTTGTATAGCACACTTATAATTTTTAATTTAAAGAGTTATTTTAAGACTTTTTATCTCAAACGATAAATTGGTCTAGGCAAATACAAATTCTTTAAAATAGGGGTTGAAAATTAAAATGGGAGGCATATTTATGTATGTTATTAAAAATATTAAAAACAATGTTTATTTTGCTAAACATTTATATGGTGTTAAACATTATGCTGAAGATATAGAAGAAGCTATGAAGTTTAAAGACAAAAGAGAAGTTGATACAGCAATGCGATTATTTAATCACAAAGAAAATTTTGAGATCATTAAGGTGGTGAAAGATAAATGACTGATGAAATAAAAAGAATGTTTGAAAAATTAGGATATGTTGTTTATGAAAAGATTGATAATAAAAAAATAAATTTAGCAGGAGTAAATTGTTATGAAATATATATAAAAAGGATAGATTATGAAAACAATAAAATAACAGACATATTCAAATTTGAAAGTGATGGAAAAAGTATATATTTCTTTACCAAAAAGGAACAACTTTTCTTTGATGAATTACAAGCAATAACAAAATTAATGGAAAGATACGAGGTGAAATAAATGAAAACAATAACAATGTATGAATTATTAGGAATAGTTAAAGATGGTAAAGCACCAAAGAAGATAAAATATGAAAATAATATTTATGTATTAAATGATAACAAAGCGTGGGCAGATGAAGTGTATAGTCGTGCAGGCGATGGCAATGTACGTTTGAATTTTAAGCATATCAAAAGTTTAAATGATGAAATAGAAATCCTAAAAGAAGAAAAGAAAATACCTGAAAAATTAAAAATAGAACAAGATACAAGTAATAATTATTACGTAAAAAATGAAAATGGTGCAAAATGTTATTTAACTACACATAGTAAAATGATAGCAGAAACATTAAATCAAGTTATAGATTATCTTAAAAGCAAAGGAGATGAATAAGATATGAATGAAAAAGAAAATCAAACAATATTAGAACTTCACGATATCGCCTTAAAAAATGATATATTAAGAACTATGTTTTTAAATTTATCACAAGAAAGTTTATTAGATATTTTTGAGATATTAAAAGGTTATAGTGAAAGAATACATAAAGCAAAAAAAGACACAACATTAGCAAGATGTATGTTTGCTTATGGTTATCATAACGCAAAAGAATTTATGGATTTATTAAATTTAACTAAAGATAGAAGTGAAATGCAAGCCTTAGCAAATAATGCCAGTAGTATAGGTGTATTAAATAAATTAAGACACGCATTTAATATTGATGATAGTACATTTGTAAAAATCGTTGAAGAAATAGATGCTAATTTAGAAAGCAAAGGTGAGTAATGATGACAGTAGAACAAGTAATTGAATGTATATCAAAAATGATTGCAAGTGGTGATATACCTAATGAAGTATATGATAAATATCTAAGTAAATGCCCAATAGGTTTTATGAACGAAGATGATTTATTTAATTACTTAATGAGTATTGATGGTGTTAAATTAGAAAAGTTTAAGAACTGGGTTAATGACCAATTATATTGGGATGGCGATACTTTAGAATATGAAGAAATCATAGCAAAAATAAATAGATTGGAGGATAATGATGACTAATGACTAAAG